>JAITWD010000167.1 GCA_031285465.1 Lachnospiraceae bacterium | reverse complement strand
GTCAGGGATATGTCGGATATGATCTTCAAAATGCACTAAAATCGGAATTGCTCAGCCGTGGGGTCGGCACTACCGTTAGCACAATTTTAACCCAGGTTACGGTTGATCCTTATGATGATGCCTTTTATGCCCCCTCAAAGTTTATTGGTCGCTACATGACCGAAGAGGATGCCCGTATCGAAACCGACAAAGGAAATTATGTAAAGCTGGAAACGGGAAAGGGCGTCCGCCGGGTGGTCGCCGCTCCGAAACCCATTGATATCGTGGAGATTGATGCGATCCGTCTTCTGGCCGATGCCGGACAGGTCGTTATCGCCTGTGGCGGAGGTGGTATCCCGGTTATTGAACAGGATTATGATTTAAAGGGAGCCTCTGCCGTCATTGAAAAGGATGCTATCGCCGGTAAACTGGCCGCCGATCTTGATGCCGGACAACTGATCATCTTTACCGATGTACCCTGCGTCTATCGCAATTTTAATTCGGCTGATCCGGAACCCATTTCTGCAATGACGGTTGCCACCGCCCAGGAAATGATCCTCCAACAACAGTTCGGTGAGGGTGATATGCTACCCAAGATTGAAGCCGCCATTGCGTATTTATCGGTTAAGCCGCAGGGACGTGTTTTGATCACATCACTGTCAGAAGCGGCTCACGCCATCAGGGGCAAGGCTGGAACTGTGATCACGGTTGATTAATATCACCTTCTTCCCGCGATTTTTGGTGGCTTGAAATGGCCACCAGCGTTGCGCCTATCATAATAGCAAAATCGGCGATATTAAAAACAATATTCCGCAATCCCTTAAACGGCAGGTTGAAGCTGATATAATCCACAACATATTTCCTTTTCAACCGGTCGTAGGTGTTGCTAAAGGCCCCGCCCAGCATAAGTGCCTGACCAAGCTTAAGGAGGTTGCTCCCCTTTTTCCCCAAGGTGAACAGGAATACGACCGCCAGTACCACCGTCATCACCAATGACAGAATTGCCACTATCGGTCGATAGCTTTCACCTATATTCAGCATCATCCCCTTATTATGACAACGGTGGATCACAACCGATCGTCCCAAAGAAAACTCGCTGGCTTCTGTCGGCGATTTTTTCTCTATTTCATTTTTTATTTTTTGGTCGACACCAGCGATTGTCAGTGCTATTGCCCAATAGCTTAATCGTTTCATGTTCATTCCCTTCTTTCTCTGCCCTATAACCACGGAAGTGGTCAAAATATTCCCCATGAAGCAACGTTATGATTAAAATCATAATATGAATCGGAGCCACTGTCAATTGATCGGGCGCTACTTTATACGATGTAACAAAATAATCTACCCCGACATACTTAATATTAACAATCTATCAGAATACATTGTTAATAATAGTGCAAATTTACCATACTGAAACTTTGACCTTGTATCATTTATAGTAGTAGATGTATAATTAGCTATATAATAATGTAGTATCGTATAATCATAATTTAACAAGGAGGTCAAATACATGATTAGGACATTAACCGCATATACCGCCGAGGTTGACGACCCTCAACTGGCGGTTGAACAAATAACCGAACAGTTAAATGCTTCCGGTGGTTTACTTAAAGGCACCATCGGTATCGTTGCCTGTCATTATGAATTTGTCTTATCCGGCGTTTTTAAAGCGGTAAGTGAGGCACTACCCTTTAATGTTGTTGGTACTATTTCCTCTATCCAGTCGGTTGCCGCCCAAACCGACACCCTTTTGCTTACCCTAATGGTCATGACCAGCGATGATGTCTCCTTTGAGACGGTTCTAACCCCTTCATTAATGACCGATCCAGGATCGGTCATCCGTGAATGCTATCAAGCCGCCAACGGTGACCGCAAACCGGCACTTATCCTGACCTTTGCGCCCTACCTTATCCAAAACAGCGGTGATGATTATGTCAATGTTATCACCGAAGCTTCTGGCGGAGTACCCTGCTTTGGAACGCTGGCGGTGGATGATACCGCCGATTTTTCCTATTGTTTCATGTTGGCTGAGGGGGACTTCCACCGTGACCGGATGGCAATGATCCTTATCTACGGTGATCTCAATCCCCGATTTTATATTGCCAGTATTTCCGAAAACCGGATGTTGGATCGCAGTGCGGTCGTCACCAAAAGTGATGGACCGATCCTGATGGAGGTAAACGAGCGCCCCTTTGCCGAATATCTTGATGATTTGGGATTATTACAGGCTGCTGAAACCAATTATGCCATGTCATCACTGCCCTTTTTGTTGGACTATAATGACGGCACGCCTAAGGTTTCCAAACTCTTTGTTGCCCTGACCCCCGAGAAATACGCCATCTGTGCCGGTGCCATGCCGGAAGGACGCACCCTCTTTATGACGATGGCTAACCGCGATGATATCCTGCTGACCACCGCTGAAACAATGGAACGTCTAAAACATGATCTGACCGGTGCCTCCGGATTACTGATCTATACTTGTGTTTCCCGCAGTATGACCTTGGCTGCCGATCAGTATCAGGAGACGGCGCTGATAAATGAAATGATCGGTACGCAAATCCCCTACATGATGGTCAATTCCGGGGGGGAGCTCTGTCCAACAATGGTTTCTGACCACAAAGCGATAAATCGTTTCCACAATAATGCTTTTATTGCCTGTTTATTCTAAACTTAAGGAGGAAAAGCCTTGTCGGAATATACTTTTGCACAGGAAAAAGATTTTCCGCCTCGGAATGATAGCCATAATGCTATTTCTGAGGAATATCAACGTCTAGCCCAAAAATACCAAACCCTCCTTGAGGAAAATCAGTGTCTTACTCAGGAAAATCAAGCTCTTCAAAAAGAACATGATAGTCTAAGTAGAGAGCTCAAAAAAACTGCCCGTGAGTATCGTATTTCTCAGGGCTTTCTTGATCGGGTCACCAGAGCTGCCGAGGCCAAGGATACCCTCAATACCGTCCTCTCTCAATCTAACGCTAAGCAAAGAGCCTATACCGACATGCTACTGAAATATTGCCGTAGCATCATTATCCTTCTCGATGAAGAAGGACGCTTTATCCTGTCCACCGATGCCCTGCTTACCGCCACCAATACTCCGAATTTTGACTATCTGCGGCAAAAAACCTATCAGGACTTTTTTGCCCGATACTGTTCGGCGGGCGATTTAGAAACCTTTAGTGCCGCTGTCGAAAAGGTCGGGGCTTATGATGAAACGGTGGATTTTGATGTTTTAATGGATTTATCCCAATCGGGCCAACCCAGACATTACGCCGTTGAAATACGTCATGCCGATCCCGGAGATAATAAAAAAAATGGCATTATGTCAGGCACCCTGGTGGTTATGGTGGACCTGACCGATCTAATGCGGGAAAAGAAACGGGCCGAAGCCGCCAATCAAGCCAAATCAGAATTCTTGGCAACCATGAGTCACGAAATCCGTACCCCGATGAATGTCATTGTTGGAATGAGTGAAATGCTGGATCGCTCAGGATTAGACGATGTGCAAAAGAAATATGCTTCCGATATCCGCAAATCTTCACTTTCGCTTTTATCCATCCTCAACGATATTCTGGATTTTTCTAAAATAGAAGCTGGACGACTGGAAATTGTAAATAATCGCTACAGCCTTAGAGGCCTGCTAGACAATCTACATTCACTCTTTAGACTTTTGTGTCAAAATAAACACTTGGAACTTTGTTGGCTGATCGGTGACAGTCTTCCCGATATGGTGTATGGCGACGAGACCCGTCTACGCCAGATTTTAACCAATCTTTTATCCAATGCCACCAAATACACCCCCTCTGGCAGCGTCACCCTTTCAACCTGGCTAGAGGATAATGGTTGTCTGCGTTTTGATATTATTGACACCGGTATTGGTATCCGGGAAGAGGACCGCGCCCGTCTGTTTGAGCCGTTTGAGCAACTTGATATGCATAAAAACCGCGATCAGGTAGGAACCGGTTTAGGCTTGGCGATCACCCACAATCTATGTCGGATCATGAACGGCAATCTTTGGCTCAGCAGCACTTATGGGCAAGGTTCCACCTTTTCAGTCCGACTCCCTTTAATCGACGTCGACGGCAGTAACTCTGACCAAGCGGGCATAACTGCCGAATCAAATGAATTTACCGCCCCCGAAGCGGCGATTCTGGTAGTGGACGATATTGAGATCAATCTTGAAGTGGTTGAGGCGCTAATGAGCATCTTCGATATAAAGCCCGATCTGGCTCAAAGTGGCGCCGTAGCGATCGAATATGCACGTAACAAACACTATCACATTATTTTTATGGATCACATGATGCCTGAGATGGACGGTTTAGAAACCACTAAACATATTCGTGATCTGGATGAATATAATGCAACCGTTCCCATCGTCGCCTTGACGGCTAATGCTATCGCCGGAATGGAGCAGTTGTTCTTAGGGCACCAATTAAACGATTTTTTACCCAAACCCGCCAATGTCAATGATTTTATCCACTGCTTGCGGAAATGGTTACCTGCCGATCTGATCAGATAAATTATTTTAGTGATTAATTAAACTTAAAAAAGCGGCGGCACAATTTGTATCCTTCGACCGAAATACGGCGTCCACACCTGCCGGGAAGATTGGTCGATCCCCCCAGAAACCCATAGCGCAGACGTTTGTGAAGAAACCAGTCTTTTTTTGCCATATATCGCCACAACTCATGTTTTTTGGCAAGATTTTCTTCGGTACCAGAGATTATCAATAGTACACACGATACAATGGTGACAATTTCCAAGTAATTGACCATATAGCGATATAACTTACGATTGCGCTTTATTGTTGCTTTATTTTCCGCTAAATAATCCACCATCATCTTGTTGATCAATATCTGCTGATCGATCCGTGCGATATGGATCTTCTCATTGACCGATTGACCTTCCCTGCCGATATAATAGCGATAAAAATTGGCGTTAAGATAATACATCGTCTTTACATGGGCAAGCGGAATAAACACAAATAGATTGTCCACATAGAAGGTATGCTCCGGCAGCCTGAGTTCGCATTCCTGTAAAAGCTTAGTCCGAAAGATAACCGAATGCATCAGCATATAACGCCCCTTCTGAAAATATTTAGTTTCCTGCCATTCAAACAACCGCTCCTCCGGCAATGCATAACCATACCGCATTACTTTATGACGCGATTCTCCTTCTTTTTCATAGACAAAATTACAGATTATCAAATCCGGCCCGCCACTATCTCCCGCCCGGTTACCAGCGCCCTTTATCAGGTCATCCTCTTCCATAACCGGTTTTGGATCAGTATTTTCCTGCAAAGCGGCATTCTCCCCTTCTGAAAACCGTCTGATCGTATTAAGCACCTTTCGATAAGCTTCGGCCTTAAGCCAGTCATCACTGTCCACCACCTTGAAATAAAGTCCGGTTGCAGCTTCAAGGCCGGCATTAACCGCCGAGCCATGCCCACCATTTTCTTTATCGATCACTCTGATTATTGAAGGATAATCCTCTTGATAGGTTCGGGCAATGGCCAGCGTCTCATCCCGAGAACCATCATTGACAATGATGATCTCTACCTCGTCTCCCCCCGGAAGCAGTGAATCAATGCACTTACTCATGTATCCGGCCGAATTGTAACACGGCACTGTAATCGTTAGCAATTTCATATTCCTTACACTTAATCAATCCTTCCCCATTTATCTTTTTACTATTGGTCGCTCTTCATTTATCGCTTTATTATTGATCATTCCGCACTTTACTCTCATCCGTTGGACTTAAGCATCCGATAGCTATTTTAGCTGTCGGTAGTGATCCATGACCAGACCACAGAATTCAGCATTCATTTCTCCCAATTCCTTTAAGTAGGCAAGACCGTTACCTTTATATGTAATCTCATCACCGGTTATGCCAAACTCCATTGCACGACGACATAGCGACACCACACAATCTTCACTGTGATCGTTCTCACAATCATGACACCATTTACAAGCGATGGCAATGATCAATGCCGCATCCTCCCGGTCATACACCTTCAGATCACCGGTCGGTATCCTTTCCAGACCATTCTCAATACGCGGTCCGTTGCCTTGTAAATAGGACTCCAGACAGCGCTGTGAAAAACCCGCCAGACATTTTTCCTTCTCACATCCTTCGCCACTGTGACAGTGATCACATAGTTCACCCAGTGCCTTCTCCATTCTTTGTGGAAATTCCATATTATTATCCATACCTTTCCTGTACCTGTTTTCTCATCGATCCCGATAGAATATTCTATCACATTCTTTTCTCTTACGTAAGCATATTATTATTTAAGAATATTTAAATATTTGTAACCATACCTTTAAATGACTAAAACAGGGAAAACCCTTTCGGGCTTTCCCTGCCTATCATCCTCGCTCAATGCAATCGCACCAGCCAATTTTATTTCTCTTTAGCAGCCATCTCAGCAGCCAATTTCTCGGTCAAAGCCGGAAGGATTTTTTTGTAGTCCCCAACAATACCGTAATCGGCCACTTCAAAAATAGGAGCGGTCTCGTCCTTATTAATGGCAATAATAACATCTGACTCTTCCATACCAGCTAAATGCTGGATAGCACCGGAAATACCAACAGCGATGTAAAGACCGGGGCGAACGGTTTTACCGGTTTGACCAACCTGTAAATCCTTGGGTTTCCAACCAGCATCAACCACAGCACGTGAACAGCTTACCGTTCCGCCGATCGCCTCCGCCAATTCTTCTAACATGCCAAAGTTTTCCGGTCCGCCAACACCACGGCCACCAGATATTAAAATCTTGGCATCCATAATATCAACCACATTAGCTACCGATTTAACGATATCGACAATCTCAACATAATTATGATTGGGAGTAAAGCCAGGATTGAACTCTTCGAGATTGGCTTTGGCACCTTCATTTTTAGGCTGTTTCTGCATAACACCGGGACGAACGGTTGCCATCTGCGGACGGAAATCCGGACAGGCAATGGTCGCGATGGTGTTACCGCCGAAAGCCGGACGGGTCATGAGTAGCTGATTGTGTTTCTGCTCTTTGCCAGGTATCGGGTTGATCGGGAAATCACCGATATCCAACTGAGTACAGTCGGCAGTCAGACCGGTGTGGACACGGGCACACACCCGCGGCGCCAGATCACGACCGATAGCGGTCGCACCTACCAGAAAAATCTCCGGCTGATATTTTTCGATTACCGATGCCAGTGCATGGGTATAGGGCTCGGTCCGATATTCTTTTAATTCCGGATCATCCACCAGGATAACCCGGTCGGCACCATATGCTGCCAAACGGTCGGCTTGATCCTTGATGCCAGAACCTACAAGAACTGCCGTCACCTCGGTGCCCAGATCAGCGGCAAGGCTTTTTCCTTTACCGATCAGTTCCAGAGCGATCCCGCTTACTACATTGTCTACCTGCTGTGCAAAGACAAATACGCCTTTATATGCTTCAATGTTATTCATGTTGATCACCTCTTTTTATTGTCCATGTTCT
>JAITWD010000152.1 GCA_031285465.1 Lachnospiraceae bacterium | reverse complement strand
CCCCCTCTTGCCCCCTCCCTCCCAATCAAATCCCCCACGTGAAATCGGGTTTCCACATAGGGGATTTTGTGTTATACTGTGTTTCACCGCAGAAACATCCAGTCTTATTGCTCAACATGAATTGCCAAAGACTATAAGCTATCCAAAATATAAAAGCGAGGGATCATAAATGCATTACGATTGTCTGATCGTTGACGATGAAAAAGAATTGGCCGACATAACCGCCGAATACTTGGAAATGTTTGGTGTGACCTGCGTCGTGGTAACCAGTGCCGCCGAATGTGAAGAATTTTTAGAGAACCATACGATTGGTCTGCTACTACTTGATATCAACCTTAAAGAGGAAAGCGGGTTTGCCCTCTGTAAAAAGATCCGTGCCCAATCGGAGCTCCCCATTTTATTTATCAGCGCCCGCCAGTCCGATGATGACATCTTAATGGCACTCAATATCGGCGGTGATGACTATATGCGCAAACCCTACTCCTTAAGCGTTCTGTTGGCTAAGATTAGAGTGATGCAACGGCGGATGGGCAGTATTGCCAAGGCGGAACCGACCACCGATGGGGAACGACCGACTGACGAGGGCGGCGCAGTCCGGCTCTTGCCTGCGACCATGCGGGTGATCGTGCACGATAGGGAAATTCAGCTAAAGGCAAGGGAATTTAAACTTTTCAAATGTCTTTTTGATCACCGCAATACCATCGTTTCCAAAGAGCAATTGTTTAACACCGTTTGGGGGAATAATTATTTCAGTGACAGTACTTTAAATGTTCACATCCGCCGCTTGCGGGAAAAGATTGAAGTCGATCCCAATAACCCGGTGCTGATCAAGACAATTTGGGGTACCGGCTATATTTGTGAGATTGTCGATTAGAGAAATGCTGATTTGTTCAGAGTTTCCTTATAATGAATTTTAAAACGAATGAATTATAGAGCGAATGAATTTCAAAGGGCGGCAGAGCCGTAGAATGGAATACCCATGAAAATCCGTAAATTAGTGGTCATATATACCTTTGTCTATGCCATTGCAGTGGTGATAGCCCTTTTTGTCCTACAAAAAAATGACCGTAAGCCCATCAATATTATTGAGGCTAACCGTAGCTATCAACAAGTACTGCAGGAAATGCAGGAATTGGCGCTATTCGAAGGGGCCGATCCTGACGGTGCTGTCGTTAATGACCGGATCCAGTCGCTGGAGGAGCAATACCAATGCCAAATCCTCCCCATTTACGATCGGTATTATGACAGTAAACTTATGTCGGCGCTTAGTAGGGGCGATATTATTTTTGATATTACCAGGGACGGGCAATTGACCGGGAAAATAATTTTCCCGCGGGAGGGTCCCGCCTATGAGGGGTTGCGAAGTACCTTGCTAAAGAGCAGTGTGCTGATCGCGCTTTTTTTGTTGTTGATCGGCTATCTGCTAATTTTTATTATTTATCGCCGGATCATCGGTCCATTTAACCGCCTGGAGCGGTTCGCCGCCGAGGTGGCGCGTGGTAATCTTGACCTGCCGCTAAAGCGGACCAGAGATAATTATTTCGGTGCTTTTACCGAAAGCTTTGACCTGATGCGGGAGGAGCTTAAAAAGGCGCGCGAAAATGAATACCTCGCCAATATCCGTAAGAAGGAGTTGGTCGCCAGTCTTTCCCACGACATCAAAACACCGGTCGCCACCATCAAGGCGGCATGTGAATTGTTACAGCTAAAGGCATCAAAGGAAGGACCGGCCGAAGAAGCGGATATTCAGAAAAAATGGCAGATTATCGCCGACAAGGCCGATCTTATCGACCGTCTGGTCAGTGATATGTTTCAAGCCACACTTGCCGAGCTGGAATTATTGTCGGTACAGCCCGAAGCGATTGCCAGCCATTGCATTGTCGAGATGTTATCCGGCTTAGAGGTCTATGGTGCGATTGAAATCGTCCTGCCGGTTCCATCCTGTCTGATCATCGCCGACCCGATGCGTTTGAACCAGATTATCGATAATATTATCATTAATTCCTATAAATATGGAAAAGCAGAACATACTAAAGCCGAACATACTAAAGCCGGACATACTAAAACCGAACATACTAAAGCTGAATATACTAAAACCGAACATACTAAAGCCGAAATAACGGTTACCTTCTCCGAGCAGTCGGACGGCCTCACCCTGCGGATCAGAGACCATGGCGAAGGTATTTTTCCCGAAGAATTGGCACTCGTGACCGGTAAATTTTATCGTGGAACCAATGCAGAGGGTAAGGAAGGATCAGGGCTGGGACTCTATCTTGCCAACTATTTTGTGGAACAAATGGGGGGTAAAATGGAGTGCTATTGTGAGCAGGGTTTTGTCGTTTCGATATTTCTTAAAAAAGCTTAACCTGTAAAAAGGGCCTCAGTTAGAAACAAAAGGGCTTCGGTTAAGAAACGGTTAAGGATTGGTTTGGAAATGGTTTGGGGACAGGAAAAGACCGGTTAAGACCTATTTGATATAATAAGACCAATCATACTATCTACTACATCGTATCCTAAGTACGGAATAGTTATGGCATATTATAAAAAGGGCGGCCGATATTAAGCGATGATCCTGCCCCGAAAGGACAAGGACACTATGAAAACCATTCTGTCAGCTAAGGATCTCTGTAAAACCTATTCTAACGGCAGTGTTATGCAGCACATCTTAAAAAATCTCAATATTTCCATTGCGGAGGGTGAATTTACCGTGATCATGGGTAGCTCCGGATCGGGTAAAAGTACCCTGCTTTATGCTCTGTCGGGCATGGATCGTCCCTCGCTGGGGACCATTTACTTTGAAGAGCAGGAGTTATCCCACTATTCCAACAATAAGCTGGCGATCTTTCGCCGTGATCATTGCGGTTTCATTTTTCAGCAAAATTATCTTAATGATACAATGAGCGTGCTGGACAATATCCTGGTCAGTGGTCTGTTGGTCGATAAAGATTATCGTGCGGTCACCCGCAGAGCCAAGGAATTGCTTCGCAGGGTCGGTCTGGACGAAGGGATCGACCATAAATTTCCCACCCAGTTATCGGGCGGCGAGCAGCAACGGGTAGCGGTGGTCCGGGCGATGATCAATGCGCCGGCGATCCTCTTTGCCGATGAGCCGACCGGTGCCCTCAATTCACAAAATACCGATCATGTCCTTGATATGCTGACCGATTTCAATCAAAATGGTCAGACCATTATTATGGTTACCCATGATATCAAAAGTGCCCGCCGTGCCGAACGGATCCTTTATCTGCGCGATGGGGTCATTTTGTCGGAGCTTAAATTGGGACAATACGCCCCGGAGGATTCAAAGCGGCATCAGCGGTTGAAAGACTTCCTGACGGAAATGGGCTGGTAAACGCTAAGAAGCCTCGCGGGCGAGGCTTCTTAGCGCGGAAGAATGGCAGAGCCATTCTTCCAGGTTGTTCCGTGGAATGTTATGATGGTTAGCGATTGTAGGTAGTGGAGAGGGATGGTTGACAATATGAATAGAATAATTATTGCGAAGAGCAATTTGAAGAAGAAAAAGGTTGATATGCTGGTGGTTTTGTTGCTGGTGGCGATTACTTTTGTGCTCTTTTATATAAGTGGCAGTGTTATATTTAATCTGGATGCGGTTCAGGAGCGGGTAAATGAACAGAAAAATGGTGCCGATGTGGTGATCCTCTCGGCCAATCCCCATCAGGAGGAGATTATCAGCCTGCTGGAAGCACAACCAAAGGTGGAGACGGTGGCAGCGGAAGCGGTCCTGGTGTTGTACGGTAGTAGCTATTATCGGGGCGATGAGGTGTCGGAGGACAGTAAGCTGGATTTTATCCTGGGCTCGATCGACTGGGAGGGTGAACTGTCACAGTTACTGCTGACCGATGAGGATAACAAAAGTGTTCCGCCCGATCGGTCGCAAATGAAGGACGATGCGATTGTTTTACCCTATTATCTTAAAACGGCTGAAGGCTATCAGGTCGGGGATGGCTTTACCATAAAGATGGGTGAGCAGTCCTATTCCTTCGAAGTGGCGGGTTTTACCGAAGCTATTTTCTTTTCCGTGCCCTCGGTGGTGCCGATGTTTAAGGGTTATATTACCGCGGCGCGGATGGCGGAGTTAAGGGCGCAGGCGATCGGGGTAGACGGGAATATTTACATGTACACCGTTAAAGCCGGTGAGTCCATTCAGCAGGTTGACGATGAGATTAAGCCGCTGTTAGATGAGTCCATTGCCGACTGGCAGCAGGGTAATAATATGGTGCTCGAAAAAGAGCGGATGAAAATGGGCAGTGCGATCTATGTCTATATTTTGATGGCGATCGTAAGTGTTTTCGCCTTGATGTTGCTGATCATTGCCGTTTTTGTCATCCGTTTCAGTCTTAATAACAGCCTGGAGATGAATCTTAAAAATATCGGGATGTTTCAGGCGAATGGATATACAGCGGGACAATTAAGTCGGATAACCATCGGCGAAATTCTG
>JAITWD010000067.1 GCA_031285465.1 Lachnospiraceae bacterium | reverse complement strand
CATGATAATATCGCGGACAAAGCTGGTGGGTAAACTGCGATACCCGGCAAGGATGGCCTGAAATTCGGCCAGCTCCGCCTGATCGGGCAGCTTATTAAAAAGCAGAAGATAGGTGATCTCTTCAAAACCGAAACGATTGTCATGGGAAAAGCCATCGACCAGATCCTCAACGTTGTAGCCCCGATAAAAAAGCTTACCGTCGGCAGGTACCGATTCACCGTTAACCATAGCGGTGGCACGGACGTCGGAGATGTTGGTAAGACCGGCGAGAACCCCCTTGCCATTAAGATCACGTAAGCCCCTTTTAACATCATATTTGGTGAAGAGCTCCGGAACGATCAGATTGGATCGCTCACTTAACTCGGCCAGTTTTACGATTTGCGGTGTGATTTGAGAAAAAACGTTTTGTTCCATAAATATGTAACTCCTTTCGTAGAAAAGTTTTGTGGCTATGGGTTTCATTGGTTCGTCGATTATGATGTATTGTGAATGTAAAATAAAGAGTGAAGTGTAGATGCAAATATCAATTGCCGATGAAAGTGCATTTTATATACTATATACATGCTGTAGGGCTCAAAAGGTATTTTGCCCCCATGATACCACGGATTACTTTCGATATATAGTTTTCCACCAGAATTACAAAATGCATAGGAATTAGGGGGAGGTGGAACGGTAAATAATACAAAATAATGCGAAATTAAGTTTATCATAACATGGTTTTTGGGATGTGTTCAAGTGAAAATTTAAATCGGTTGCAAATCGGGCGTAAAAAACTGAAAGATCATCTTGAAAAATAGATGATTTTTCCATTATTATTTAGGGAAACGCTTATAAAATCGTTTCGCAGATAGACATCGATAATATCAATTGTAAAGTCATACCATATCGGTTATAATTTTGAAATATATTAAAATGTGCAAATGGCAAAAAACTTCTATTAAGCAAAATATCCGTTAACAAGGAACAGAGCCTCAGAGGATAAAATAGATCGGAGATTAAAGGAATGGCAAATATATATAGTGAACGGATTGAATCATTAAGGGCGGTGATGAGACGGGAAGGGGTGGATGTCTATCTGGTGCCGTCGGGCGATGCTCATGGCTCGGAATATGTGGGGGCGGCCTTTCGGGAGAGGGAATATCTGACCGGCTTTACTGGATCGGCGGGGACCCTGGTGGTGACCATGAGCGAAGCCGGGTTGTGGACCGACGGTCGTTATTTCATTCAGGCCGACAAGGAGCTGTCAGGGAGCGGCATTATTTTGTTTCGTGCCGGAGAGCCGAAGGTGCCGACCATCAAAGCGTATCTTAAACAGGTCCTTAAATCGGGACAGGTGTTAGGCTTTGATGGGCGGGTGATCAGCGCGGGAACCGGGCTTGATTACGAGCAGGAGTTTGGTAAGCGGGCAATCCAGTTAAGGTATGATAAGGATCTGGTGACCGGGCTATGGCAGGAACGACCAAGGTTATCCTGTAAGCCGCTTCAGCTTTTAGGTGAGGAGTGGAGTGGCCAGTCGGTACCGGATAAGCTACAGGCGGTCAGAGCGGTAATGGCACAGGAAGAAGCGGGCGGACTGCTGTTAACCCGGCTGGATGATCTGATGTGGTTGTTTAATGTGCGCGGGGGCGATGTTCCCAATAATCCGGTGGCGCTTTCCTATGGGTATATCGGCGGGCAGGAGGCCTATCTGTTTGTACAGGATAAAGCGGTCACCGAGGCGGTGAGAACAGCCTTATCCGCCGCGGGGGTGACAATACTCGCGTATGAGCAGATTTATGAGTGGATAAAGACGCCACAGCATGAAGCGGTCATGGTGGATCGCGAGCTGTGTAATTATACGTTATATAAGCTGGTGGAGCGGTATGCCCGGCCGGTGTTAAGGGATAATCCGACCGTACTTCTAAAAGCGGTCAAGAATCCGGTAGAGCTTGATCACATCCGCGAGGTATACCGCCGTGACAGTATAGCGGTAATCCGGTTTATGATCTGGATAAAGGAGCGGATGAGGATCTATGCTGAAACCCTGGCGGAGGCAACGGAAGGCGATGCAGTAACGAAGGCTGAAGCAGTAATCGCAGCGGCGGTCACGGAGGCAGAAGCGGCAGCTTATCTTGACCGGTTGAGAGGGGAAAGCGAAGGCTTCTGGGAGTGCTCCTTCCCGACCATCTGTGCCAGTGGTGCCAATGCGGCAATGATGCACTACGAAGCCAAAGAAGGGAGCTGCAAGGTTATCTCGCCCGATGAGCTTCTGCTGGTGGATTCGGGGGGGCAATACTTTGGCGGGACGACCGATGTGACGAGAACATTGCTGTTTGCCCCCCGACGAAGTGGTGAAGCAGGTACACCGGTCGGGGACACCGATAGTCTGGCGAAAGGGACGAGCGACAATGATGATGGTTTCAAGGTGGCATCAATGTCGGAGATAAAGCGGCAATATACCGCGGTGGTCCGGGGCTTGCTGGGACTAAGTGAAGCGACCTTTTGCTATGGGTGTACAGGACGGAATCTGGATATTCTGGCACGGGGACCATTATGGGCGATGGGAATAGACTATAAATGCGGAACCGGTCATGGGATCGGATATATGCTCAATGTCCATGAAGGACCGCAGAATATCCGGTGGGCCTATCGCAGGGACAGCAGCGAAGCGGTCCTGGAGGCGGGGATGCTGATCTCCAATGAGCCGGGGGTCTATCGTGAGGGGAGCCATGGGATCCGGATCGAAAACATCATGGTGGTAAAAGAGGTCATGCAGACCGATGACGGGCGTTTTATGGGCTTTGAGACCCTGACACTGGTGCCGATCGAGCGGGAGGGCATCCTTGTGGACGAAATGACAAGGGAAGAACGGGGCGCACTTAATCGGTATCATCAGCGGGTATATGACGAAATGAGTGGCTATCTTAATGAGGATGAACGAGAGTGGCTCGCTGAAGCAACGAAACCAATATGAAGGGAAACGCTTAAAAAGCGTTTCCCGCGCCGGATTAGCGGCACAAAGTGCCAGTGCGCACGGATGATGGGATAAGAAAGGTTAGGGCGGTTTGATGGACAAAAAGAAGGCGCCAAGGATGCTCTTTTTAGATATTATCAGAGGGACAGCGGTGATCAATATGGTCGCCTACCATTTGCTATACGATCTGGTCTATATTTTCGGGGTGGAGATCGGATGGTTCGGGATCCGGAAAAGCTTCGTCTGGGAGCAGTTTATTTGCTTTACCTTTATTTTGGTGGCAGGGTTTAGTATCAACCTGAGTCGGGCGCCGTGGCGGAATGGGGTACGATTGTGTGGGTGTGCCCTGATACTTACGGTGGTGACGATGGTGGTGATACCGTCGGAGCGGATTTTGTTTGGGATTATCCATTTCCTGGGCTGTGCGGTTTTACTGACCTTTGTGGCACGACCGCTTTTAGAGCGGATCCCGGCTGCGGTCGGTGGCCTGGTC
>JAITWD010000023.1 GCA_031285465.1 Lachnospiraceae bacterium | reverse complement strand
ATATGCTGAATCGCTCATCGCGGTGAAATACCGGGTGAAGACCGCTGACGGGAAAATGCTTGGCGGAGCAATGTATGCTTTGGAGCGGGGATTAAAAATGAAATGGCTGGGCGTATTGTTTGCACTATTTGCGGCACTGGCTTCCTTTGGTATCGGCAGTGGTGTCCAGGTCAACGCGATAGCAGAGGTGATGGAAACCAACTTTAGTGTCAGTCGATTGCTGGTCGGTATTGTGGTTGCTTCACTAACTATTTTAGTGGTTTTTGGCGGAATTAAGGCAATCGCTAATGTCTGCGAAAAACTGGTGCCATTTATGGCAATATTTTATGTGTTGGGCTGTATTGTGATATTGGTAATTAATTATGATTATATTATACCGGCGATTGCCACTATCTGTAAATTAGCCTTTACACCGGGGGCAGCGGCCGGTGGTTTGATTGGTTCAGGCATTATTACGGCGGCCCGCTATGGAATTGCCCGTGGTTTGTTCTCTAAGGAGTCGGGGATGGGGTCGGCATCGATCGTGGCCGCCGCAGCACAGACCAGAAATCCGGTGCGCCAGGCACTGGTTTCATCCACTGGAACCTTTTGGGATACCGTAGTGATATGTTTGATGACCGGTTTGGTTTTGGTCAGTAGTATCATGAAAAATCCGGGAATAGATGTCTCTAATATTGATAATGGCGGGCAGCTTACCTCCCTGGCGTTTGATCAAATCCCCTATGTTGGACCATTTATACTGACGATTGGGATTATTACCTTTGCCTATTCAACCATCCTGGGCTGGTACTACTATGGTGAGCGATGTGTTGAGTATCTGATGGGAAAGAAGGGGTGTCTTTTTTATCGTATCCTTTACGTGGCGATACTGGTGATCGGTCCGATCATCAGCCTGAATCTGGTGTGGGATATTGCCGATACTCTGAATGCACTTATGGCTATACCTAATCTGGTTGCAGTCATATTATTGTCCAAGGTAATTGCTAATGAAACTAAGACCTATATAAATGATATTGATAAGAAGGCATATTAATAGTGAACGAAGTATAGTTTGAAAAATCATAGATTTTTCAATTTCTTATTTAGGCAGTTTCGCAGATAAAATCTGCGAAATGCATGGGGATTATTGTGAGAATAATGTTTTGGCAGGGGCTGTTAGGTAATACTTTCAGCCCCTGTTTTTATGGCCGACCGCAATCAACCGCTACCACATGGTGGCGCCGACCCCGGCAAAGTAGGCATCAACGGAAGCTTGGAAAAGGACATTAATTTGCTAATTGCCAATAAATTAAAGCGGTATCTTGAAGCCGAGGGCATCGAGGTGGTCATGACCAGAGAAACCGATCAGGGATTGTATGATCCATCGGTATCCAATAAAAAAGTAGATGATATGAAGCGGCGGTTGGCGATCATTGAAGAGGCCGACCCGGCAATGGTGATCAGCATCCATCAAAACAGCTACCATGAAGAATATGTTCATGGTGCACAGGTCTTCTACTATACGACCAGTACCGTTGGAAAGACATTGGCAGAAACTTTACAGGCCCACTTGATCAGCGAGGTGGATCCGGAAAATCATCGGGGGGCAAAAGATAATAATAGCTACTATTTGCTGAAAAAAACGTCTGTACCGATTGTTATTGTCGAGTGTGGATTTCTATCAAATACCCGAGAGGCGGAAATGCTGAGTACCGATATATATCAAGAGAAATTGGCGTTGGCGATACATAATGGGATTTTACAATATATAAATAGTCAAAACTAAAAATATATGATAGAATAAAGCGGAAAATACTTAGGAGTTGGTTGACATGGAGACGATTATGGTAGCGGTTGGCGATACTGTTGCGGATAGTAATTGCGTCGCGGATAGTAATTGCGTTGCCGATAGTAATTGCGCCGCCGATAGGCATAACGCTGCGGACGGAGAGTGTATAAGGATTGCCGGCGATATTATAAAAGCAGGTGGTTTGGTGGCTTTTCCAACCGAAACGGTCTACGGTCTGGGTGCAGATGCGCTTAATCCGGATGCGGCGGCACTTATTTACGCTGCCAAGGGACGTCCTTCAGATAATCCGCTGATCATCCATATCGGTGGTCTGGATGATCTGCCGACTATTGCCAAAACCATTCCAGCAGCGGCATATGCGCTGGCTGGGCGATTTTGGCCCGGTCCGCTAACGATGATATTCGCGAAAACCGACAAGGTACCCGATACGACCACTGGTGGTTTGGATACAGTTGCGGTGCGGATGCCTGATCACCCAGTTGCCCTTAACTTGATCAAAGCAGCGGGCGGATTTGTTGCTGCCCCCAGTGCCAATCGTTCAGGGCGCCCCAGCCCCACTAATGCCGGGCATGTTTTAGCTGATATGGCAGGACGTATTGACATGATCATTGATGGAGGCAGTGCTGATATCGGTTTGGAATCTACCATTGTGGATATGACCGGCAGGTGCCCGGTCATATTACGCCCAGGTGCAATTACTGAAACTATGCTGCAGGCGGTTTTAAGCGGAACGGAGAAGTTGGAAAGGCCCGGGTGTTCCAAGAAAGATACGGTGGTCGAAAAATACCCGACCGAAGATGCCGATTCCACAGCAGCTCCGCGAGCACCAGGAATGAAATATCGACATTATGCGCCACGTGGTCGAATGACGATTATAAAGGGACCGGAAGAAGCAGTGGTAATGGAGATTAACCGTCGGATCGAGGAGGAAGGGAAGGCCGGTTTGACAACCGGTGTTATTGCCACCGAGTCAACGGCTGGTCGCTATAGGGCTGATAGTATCAAAAATATTGGTGACAGGGAAGATGGAGCGACCATTGCCCGACGCCTATTTCGTATCCTGAGAGAATTTGACGACGAAGAAATAGAGGTTATTTATTCGGAGGCCTTCACTGAGATTGGTATGGGACAAGCGATCATGAACCGCTTGTTAAAAGCGGCCGGCAATCGGTTGATCATTGTGCGATAGTTATTACAATCAAAAGAGTAGATAAAAATAACCCGATAGTATAAGCGTTAAAGAACCACTAATAGCAAAAGCGGAAAAAAGGAAACGGGAATAAAAAATCGATAATGAGAAATCGGGAATAAGAAATTTGCATAAACAATCTAGGAAAAAATCTATAAGGATAGAAGAGGAAACGTAAATGATAGCATTAGGTAGCGATCATGGTGGTTATGCTTTGAAAATAGCCATCGCAGAACATCTTACAAAGAGGGGAATGGTTTTCAAGGATTATGGGTGCTTTGACCAGCAGTCATGTGATTATCCGGACTTCGGGCAGGCCGCCGCAAAGGCAGTTGGTGACGGTGAATGTGAAAAGGGCATTTTGGTATGCACTACCGGTATTGGGATTTCTATTGCAGCCAATAAAATTTTCGGGATTCGCTGTGCATTATGCACCGACCCCTTTCTTGCTAAAATGACCAGAGCACACAATGACGCTAATATGCTGGCATTGGGGGGCGGGATAACCGGTGTTAATTTGGCACTGGAAATCGTGGATGTCTTTCTGGATACGCCTTTCTCCGGTGAAGATAAACATCAACGTAGGATAGACAAGTTGGAAATCCAATAGCGTACTAGCACTAAAGAGTTTTATAGTAATTAAAATGGTGGATATATGGAATGTAGATAATAATGTATGATTGAAAAATTTAAATACAAGAGGAGAAAAAGATGGCAAAGGTAACCGTCATGGACCACCCGCTGATTCAGCACAAGATTGGATATATCCGCAGAAAGGATACCGGAACTAAGGACTTCCGTCAGACTATCGGTGAGATCGCCATGTTGATATGTTATGAAGCAACCCGCCATTTAAAGTTGTATGATGTGGAGATAGAAACCCCGATCTGTGCAACGACCGTCCAGGCACTGCAAGGCAAAAAATTAGCCATTATCCCCATCCTTCGTGCCGGATTAGGTATGGTGGACGGTATGTTGACCATGATACCAACCGCAAAGGTTGGCCATATCGGACTATATCGTGACCCTGAATCACTGGAGCCGGTCGAATATTATTGCAAAATACCGGCGGATTGTGCCGAACGGGAGATTTTTGTGGTGGATCCGATGTTGGCAACCGGTGGTTCATCATCAGCAGCTATTAAAATGCTTAAGGATAAAGGGTGTAAAAACATTCATTATATGTGCATTATCGCTGCGCCAGAG
>JAITWD010000308.1 GCA_031285465.1 Lachnospiraceae bacterium | reverse complement strand
TGGAGGAGATCCAGTAAGGGTTGGTAGTAGTTGATTATTGGGTGGTGTTTTTGGGAAGTGATCAGTAAGTAGTAATTACTGCTAAGTGATATGCGGAAAAAAGAAAAACCTCCCGGCGGGTGGAGCCTGCCGGGAGGTTTTATAATACTTAATTTTACTTAGTGTATGTCAGCCAAATATCGTAGGGAGCATCGATCCTTTCTAAAGGGCAGATACTGCCAAACCCTAAAGCGCCGGTGTCATTGAGTGCCAGCCGCGAATACTGCTCATTCCAGGGGGAGCCCAATTCCAAGATATGCTTAGTGGTTGACCACCAGCCGCCACTGGTAACGAAACGCGCGGTAGATCCAATTGTTCCCAATGGCTCAGAAAAAAGGGTGTTGGCGGGAACATTTAGAAAACCGCGATACCGTCGTCCGTATAGGCCATTGCCAAGGGGTATTTCAATTTTCTCAGACCATTTATCCGGCCGGAGAATAATTGATTCGGTGTTCAGATCACCGGCAGGACCTTGTGGACCTTGAAAACCTCTCGGACCCGCTGAACCTTGCGGTCCTTGCGGACCGGTTGCGCCGTCGGCACCATCGATCCCGTTGACACCGTCCAAGCCGGGGATACCCTGCGGTCCTTGCGGACCGGGAACACCCTGCTCGCCGGTGGCAGCGATGCCGGTATCTTTATTGCCGATATACCAGTTACCATTTTGGCCGATCGTGGCGATGGGGATAATCCCATTGGCACTACCGTGCATTGTTACTGAACAAAAACCATCGGTCATTTTTCATATCTCCTTTGTTTTTAAGTTTTTAAAGTTGCATTTTTCTTTCTATTTTGTATAAGCGATCCAGAGATCATATGACATATTAGATTCGTTGGTATGATGGGTGATCATTAAGTATACGTCACAGTAATTTGCATTTGAAGCATTTGTGCCGGTACTTATTCCGGAACGAACGTTGGGTGAATTGTAGCCATGACCGAGCAGTCGGATCCCTCTGCCGTAACTATCACTCCACCATCCACCGCATGAGATAATGCGGACAGAGTTAAAGTTTAAGGTCGTAAGGCACTCCTGATAACCGGTTGCAGCAGTATAAGCAATGCCTTTTTTGGTAAATCTTCGTCCAAATAATCCGTTACCAAGGGGAACTTCGACCCCCACAGGCCATTTATCCGGACGGAGTATGAGTGATTCGGTATTCAGGTCACCGGCGACACCTTGCGGTCCCTGTGGTCCCATCGGACCGGCGACACCCTGAGGTCCTTGGGAACCGACCGCACCCGGCGCACCGTCCGCGCCATTGATACCATCAGCACCGGGTACACCCTGGGGTCCCTGTGGACCAGGAACGCCCTGTTCGCCGGCAGCTTTTACTTCGGTATCGTCATTGCCGACAAACCAGTTACCATTTTCGCCGATCACCGGAACCGGGATGGAAGCATTTGCATCACTGTGCATATTAATTGAATGAAATCCTTTTGACATTTTTAGTTCTCCTTGGTCTAAATATTATGGATCATGCGCATGTCCTTTAATAAGAATAATGTATTCATTGTTCCGCTGGTTACCCTTTTTTTGAAACTTATATGATACAATAACGATCCAAAAACGGTCAGCTTTTTATTTTATTGAAATAAATAGGTAATGAAGCTATAATAATAAGAAATTAATATATCGAAGTTATCGAGGACAGGCGCATGAGTGAACAAAATAAGATAGAGAAGAAGATAGAGGATAATCCCCATTCCGCCCAATCATATTCTGCCGGGATGGAAAAACCGGCATATGACGGTGGTCAGCCGGTGCGGGATACACCACTCCATTATGGTCATCAATATATTGATGAGGAGGATATTGCCGCAGTGACGGCGGTATTGCGCAGTGATTTTCTGACCTGCGGACCGAAGATAGATGAACTGGAAAGAAGACTGTGTGAGATAACCGGTGCGAAGTACGCGGTGGTTTGTTCCAATGGTACCGCCGCGTTGCATCTTGCCTGTCAGGTCGCAGGTATCGGACCGGGTGATGAGGTGATCACTACGCCGCTAACCTTTGCAGCATCGGCTAATTGTGCCCTTTACTGCGGAGGGCGGCCGGTTTTTGCCGACATTGATGAGGAAACCTATAATATTGATCCGGCAGCGGTAGAGGCGGTGATGACACCGCAGACGAAGGCAGTGGTTGCGGTTGACTACACAGGTCAGGCGGCTCAGCTGGATCGATTACAGGCTCTTTGTCGGGAAAATGGCTGGGTGCTGATCGAGGATGCTGCCCATTCGATCGGGACAAGCTATCAAGGGCATTTGGTGGGTTCGATCGCCGATATGACCACCTTTAGTTTCCATCCGGTCAAGACGGTGACCGGCGGTGAGGGCGGAGCGGTACTTACCAACGACGAGGGTTATTATCAGCAGTTACTTTTGTACCGTTCACATGGGATCACCAGAAATGAGACGCTTTATCAGCATTCCGCTCACGGGGGATGGTATTATGAACAGCTTACGCTGGGGAATAATTATCGGATGACCGATATTCAGGCGGCACTGCTGATCAGTCAGTTGAACAAGCTGCCCCTATTTGCCGCCCGGCGTAAGGCAATAACGGCGCGGTATGACGCGGCCTTTGCCGGACTAAATGGCGTGGTCTGCCAGAAGGAGATCGCCCAGTCCGATACGGTCCGGCATCTTTACGTGATCCGGATCGCGCAGGGGGAGTTGACGATTGGGCGGCGGGAGTTTTTTGAGGCACTGGCGGCGGAAAAGATTATGTGCAATGTTCACTACATTCCGGTATATTTTCATCCTTTTTATGAGAAGCTGGGCTACGTCCGTGGGCTGTGTCCGGTGGCGGAGCGGGTATATGAAGGGATTATTTCTTTACCGCTTTATTATGGAATGACCGACCGGGATGTGGAGGATGTGATAACGGCAGTGACTAAGCTTGCGAATTATTATCGTGCATAGTTACCGTAGAAGTGTTTTACTTTACTCCAAAGGGATTGTTTTGATGGCCAAATTTAAGAAAGTATTCATTAGGAATAAATTAAGGGAATTAGGTGTGTGGGAATAAATCGGGGGATTAGATA
>JAITWD010000269.1 GCA_031285465.1 Lachnospiraceae bacterium | reverse complement strand
GTTGCCATCAATATCTATGGGCAGCAGGACATTAAGATCTTTGAGTCGGGAGTCAACTACTTCCGCTAACAATTTGTGAGGAGGATTTTTTCTTGAAGAGTAAAGGTTTTATTGATTGGATTTTACGGTTGCTGAAGGGGATGCTGATGGGAACCGGGGCGATCTTACCGGGGGTGAGTGGCGGTGCGTTGGCAGCGGTGTTTGGGCTTTATGAGCGGATGATTTCCTTCCTGGCGCATCTGACCCATGAGTTTAAGAAAAATCTATTGTTTTTTTTGCCGGTTGGGATCGGCGGAGTGTCGGGTATTTTTTTACTGTCCTTTGCGCTTAGTTACTTTATGGAGAATTATGAAGTGCAGATAATCTGGTTTTTTATCGGAGCGATCATCGGAATCCTGCCGGCGTTGATCAAGCAGGCGGGGAAACGGGGGCGGACCAGGAAGCATCTGGTGATCACCGCGGTGACCTTTGTAGTAATGATGGTAGGGCTGGTTTTAATGGACCGCTATCTCAACGGGTCGGTGCCGCTTAATTTCTTCACCTGGATGATGGCGGGAGCGATCGCCGGATTGGGGATGATCGTACCGGGGCTTAGTCCTTCCAATTTCCTTGTCTATCTTAATATGTATAAGCCGATGACCGATGGGATCAAGAATCTGGATCTTGCGGTGATCATACCGATCGCGATCGGCGGGTTACTGATCGTATTACTGTTGTCGAAGCTGTTTGATTATATTTTTGCCAAGGCATATGCAGGGATGTATCATTTTATCTTAGGGGTGGTATTTGCGTCGACGGTGATGATCGTGCCCGGTAATTTTAATTATTTGAGTCTAGGGACGCTGGTCTGTGTCGCTACCTGTGCGCTGGGAGTGGCACTGGGCTTATGGATGAGCCGGCTGGAGGAACGGTATAAGCCGGAAAACTGAATTTTTTCCACATGAGTTATATTTTTCATAGTGCCGGATTGACCATTTCCCAACCAGAAGAAGGCTGCTTTGATGAGTAGTAATTATCATGGAGTTTCAACGGTGTTTAACCCTCCCGCAAACGGTGTTTAACCGATTGCAGGAGGGTATTTATATTGTTTATTTATCATAGGAAATGCTCCTATGATATAAAGCCGATGCGCAGCTAAGCGCGGAACAAAAGTTGCGCTACCCAGGATTTTTGTGCGTGAGTGCGCGAAGGCACTTTTGTTCTAACGGTTCATTTATTTGGTATATTTTACCCAAACATCATATGGACAATTGGTTCGAGCCATTTCGCTGGTAGTGCACAGAAGCAGATCACCGATGTTAAAGCCATTAGCATTTGCCAGAATAACCATCATTCTTGAGTGTTGAGTCACGCCGTTAAAGTCACTCAAATTAAAACAAACCGAACCGGTGTGCCACCAGCCACCGTAGGCGGATGTTCTGCCGGAAGCGCCAAGATTGGCAAGGGTGATGGTGTTTTGCGTCTTGACTGCCTGGGTGATGGTGCCGGTAAAGCGGCGTCCATATAAACCATTGCCAAAATTATATTCGGTTCCGCTCACCCATAGGTCAGGACGAATGATCAGTGATGCTGAATTTAAATCACCGGCATCTCCTTTGGGTCCCTGTGCGCCGGCATCGCCCTTGTCGCCCTTGCTGCCGGTGGCACCGGGTAGACCCTGCGGACCGGTCGCACCGTCATTTCCCTGCGGTCCCGGTACTCCTTGCGGACCAGCCGGACCGGCTTCGCCCCTGGCACTTACGCCGGTATCGACATCGCCGATAAACCAGTTGCCGTTTTCACCGATCGAGGGTAGTGCGACAGTCTCGTCCAAATCACCGTCTTCACATGGGGGGGCACCGTAAAAGGTGCATTGATAAAATTTTTTGTTGTTTTCTTCTTCGCAGCTCATAGTTGTTCTCCTACTTTCTTTTTTAGTAACATGCGCATGTTTAATAATAGAGTATCATGGTCATGATCGTGCGGGTTACCCTTTTAGGGTTGGGGATGGACCGGATGGTAGGTTTGATCGGGGATATAAAAATATCGTGTAAATGGAGTACATCCCATTTACACGATATTTTTGTAGTCACTACGGTATTAAATTAATGTTCACAATTAATGCTCAAACGACCTACTTCGTATATTTCACCCAAAGATCATAGGAGGCGTTGGTTCTTGCCGTACCGGTGATCGTAATAAGGACCAGATCGCCAATTTTATGAGAAGTAGATGCTGTCCCCATAATTACGACTCTGGAGTTCCGGGTATCACCGTTATAATCACCTACGCTCATATAGTGTGACCCATTGTACCACCATCCGCCATATAAAGACAGTCGGGCGGTGGTCCCAAGGTTGATGGCGGCGTAAGAATTTTCAACATTGGCGCTCTGGGTGATGGTGCCGGTAAAGCGGCGTCCATATAAACCATTGCCAAAATTATATTCGGTTCCGTTCACCCACAGGTCGGGACGAAGGATCAGTGATGACGAATTCAAATCACCCGTCTCCCCTTTTGGCCCCTGCGCACCGGTATCGCCCTTGTCGCCCTTGCTGCCGGTGGCACCGGGGATACCCTGCGGACCGGTCGCACCGTCATTTCCCTGCGGTCCCGGTACTCCTTGCGGACCGGCCGGTCCGGCTTCGCCGCGGGCACTTACGCCGGTATCGACATCGCCGATAAACCAGTTCCCGTTTTCACCGATCGAGGGTAGCGCTTCTTCAGCATCACCACATTCACATGGGTTTGCACCATAAAAATTACAGTGATAAAATTTTTTGCTTTCTTCTTCGCAGTTCATCTTAATTTCCTTCTTTCTTTTGTCTTAGTAACATGCGCATGTTTAATAATAGAGTATCACGTTCGTGATCGCGCTGGTTACCCTTATTAGTGCTCACACGCCCTACTTCGTATATTTTATCCAAAGGTCATAAGCGGCGCTGACACGATTGGTGGCAGTGGTGGTACAAAGGATCAGATCGCCAAGTTTATAGTTGCTATTGATAGCGGCGATTATCACTCTTGAGAGGGTACCGGCGCCATTATAATCGCCGAAATTAAAGAAGCTAAGTCCGCTTAACCACCATCCGCCGTGATCTAATAATTTGGCGGCGGTGCCAAGGTTATTAAGCACTATTTTGTTTTCGACGTTCGGTGCCTCCGTGATGGTGCCCTTATACCGGCGTCCATACAGACCATTGCCCAGGGTATACTCCTTACCGGTCGCCCACAGGTCGGGGCGAAGGATCAGCGATTCGGTATTTAGATCACCGGTTTCGCCTTTAGGTCCCTGCGCGCCGGTATCACCTTTGTCACCCTTACTGCCGGTCGCACCGGGGAGACCCATCGGACCGGTTGCACCGGGCTGACCGTCAGCACCGGTCGCACCGTCCGCGCCCGGTGCGCCTTGTGGTCCGGCGGGACCGACTTCGCCCCTGGCACTTACGCCGGTATCGACATCGCCGATAAACCAGTTCCCGTTCTCACCGATCGAGGGTAGCATCGCGGTGGTATCCGCGTCGTCACCACCGTCGGCACAGCCGTGAGGTCCATAAAATTTGCAGCCATAAAAATTTTTACAGCCTTTTTCTTCTTCGCAACTCATCGTTTTCCTCCTAAATATTGTGGTTTTATGACATACGTATGTTTAAATGAAGGATATCATATTCAAGGCTGCGCTGGTTTCCCTAAATAATTACTGAATAATTACATTGAAGTAAAAAAAGTCATATGCTATAATGAAACGATTACGCATTGGAACGGAGGAATAAGAGTGAAAGCCTTTTTGATTCTGGAAAACGGCACCGTCTATCAGGGAATTCATATCGGCGCAGTTAAGGAAGTTATCTGCGAAATAGTATTTAATACATCCATGGCGGGTTATGTGGAGGCATTGACCGATCCGGCAGCGGCCGGACAGGCAGTGTGCATGACCTATCCATTAGTGGGGAATTATGGAGTCTGCATAGAGGACAGTGAATCGGGCCGGGCTTGGGGGGATGGCCTGATCGTTCGGGAATTGTCCCGGATCGCCGCCATCTTCCGTACCGATCTGACCATTCAGGGATATTTACAGGAACAGGGGATTTTTGGCATTACCGGCATTGACACCCGTTCCTTAACCAAACTTCTTCGTATCAATGGCACCATGTCCGGTTGCCTGACTACCAACGAACATTTCGATCTAAATGAATATTTAACCCGTATCAAGGCATGGCGGTTAACCGACGCGGTGGCTAAAGTGACAACCGCAGCGCGCTATGAAAATAAAGGGATGCGCTCAAGTGAGGAAATAGCTGCAGTGGCAGCGAAGCCAGGCAGTGTTCGCTTTAATAACGCCGATTACAGTGAGGGGCGGCGGGAGAACAGTCCCATTGCCATCGGTAATCTAACCGGTCGGGGCAAGCGGGTGGCAGTGCTCGATACCGGTATCATGAACAGCCAACTGGAAGCACTGACCAGACGTGGCTGTGATGTGACGGTCTTTCCGGCAGGGACACCGGCCGAAGAGCTGCTTGCGGCAACGC
>JAITWD010000233.1 GCA_031285465.1 Lachnospiraceae bacterium | reverse complement strand
AGATGGTGTCGGCATTGACCAGACCGATCGCCGTAAGCATATCCTCGGTACTGGGATTCATCGTCTGACCGCCTTCGATCAGATAGTCCACCGCCAACTCGTTAAAGATCTCATTGATGCCACTGCCGGCTGAAACGGCGATAAATCCTACCTCTTTACGGGGTCGTTCGGTTGCCTTTTCGGTCAGGCCGCCGGTTGCCGGTCCACCAGCTTCTTTAAATAATTTTTCCTGATGCTCAAGCCGCATGTTGTCGATCTTCATATTAGATAGAGCGCCATATTTAAGTGCCTTTTGGATGGCAAGACCCGGATCATTGGTGTGCACATGAACCTTCACCACATCATCATCGGCCACCACGACCAGTGAATCACCGATCGATTCCAGATAGGCTTTAAAATCCATTTCCTGCTTAATATTAAAATTGCGGGTCAGCATAATGATAAATTCAGTACAGTAACCAAACTTAATATCCATCTGTGCCTGCGCATCCAGCTTCGGCGTCATCCGACCGGCCGTCTTAACGTCGGGAATGGTCAGATCCAGTTCTTTACCCATAAATATATCGAAGGCACCCTTTAGCACCTCCAGAAGTCCTTGACCGCCAGAGTCAACCACGCCGGCCTGTTTAAGTACCGGTAACATATCGGGCGTTTTCTGCAACACCTCATCCGAATATTTGATCACCTCTTCTAAAAAGTAAGCCATCTCGGTCACGCCCTCTTCGGTCATCGCCCGAGCCTTCTCGGCGGCGCCCTTGGCCACCGTCAAAATGGTACCTTCCTTCGGTTTCATGACCGCTTTATAGGCCGTCTCGACCGCCTTTTCCAGTGCCACGGTCAAAACCGGAATGGTAATGGCATCATAGTCACGCACCACTTTGGTAAAACCACGGAAAAGCTGCGACAGGATTACTCCCGAGTTCCCCCGTGCGCCCCGTAGGGAACCGGATGAAATCGCTTTACAGACGGTCATCATATCGGCGCCGTCCATCGCCGCCACTTCCTTCGCCGCCGCCATAATGGTCAGTGTCATATTGGTGCCGGTATCACCATCGGGAACCGGAAATACATTCAACTCATTGATCCATTCCTTGCCGGCCTCTAATTTTTTTGCGCCTGCCAAAAACATCTTTGCAAGCAGTCGTGCGTCAATACTATTCTTTCCCACAACACGCTTCCTCCTTAATCAATTACTCGTACACCTTCGACAAAGATGTTTATTTTTCCTACTGTTATGCCGGTAAACTCTTCAACCTTGTACTTCACATTGCTGATCAGATTATCGGAAACAGCCAAAATGCTTACTCCATATGAAACGATAACATGAAAATCCAAGATCAGCCGGTTATGAACGATGCTGATATTGATCCCTCTGGTCATACTGTCCATTTTTAACAGCTTGACCAAACCGTCCTTAACATTGATTCCTGCCATTCCGACGATGCCGAAGCACTCGTTGGCAACTGCGCCGGCATACTGCGCAATTACTTCGTTATCAATTTGAATGTGTCCCATATGTGTATTCATGGAAGAAGCTTTCATAGATGACCTCCTTTTTCTTTCCTGAAACTTGACAAGATATATTATAACCGCAATGATAAAAAAATGAAACCTTTTTTATTGCTCAAATTAAATGGGTATTTATTTTGGCTTTCTTAAATTAAATGCGCATTAAATTGGGGGTTTCCAAATTTAATGCTTGCATAATTCTTTTTTTTCTGATACTATACTACTGTTGTTGTAAAATTACCCCGTTAGGAGGTGCAAAAATGGCAAAGTGTGAAGTTTGCGGCAAGGGTGCTCATTTTGGTAATAATGTCAGCCATTCTCATAGACGGTCTAACCGAATTTGGAGCTCTAATATCAAAAGAGTTAAATGCCAGATCAACGGTGCTGCTAAAAGAATGCACATTTGTACCAACTGTTTGAAATCCGGCAAAGTTGTTCGTGCCTAGTTGGCAGTCTCTGAATATTTGGTTCAGGAACATCTGACAAAAACAAAATTATTAGCGTAAAAAATCGGCGATCGCCGATTTTTTTATTTCCCTTTTTTCTTATTGTAGGTTTTGTCGTAGGTTTTGTCGTAGGTTTTGTTGTAGGTTTGTGTTGCAGGTTTTTATTATAAATTTGTAGACGGTTCATTGTAGATGGCGAATGTTATGCCTGCTTTTCATAATCAAATTCACTCTTCATCTTCTCAAAAATGCGGGTTATTAATAAAACCATCTCGTGGTCACCGGCGACATTGTCGGGATGATACATCTTCACCAGATCTTTATAGCGCTTTTTTAATGAAAGCGGACTATTGACACCGCGAAAAAGTAATTCTGCCGTATCACTGTGGTGGCTATGGGTGCTTTCCCAGGCAATTTCCTTTTCGGTCCGTAACTGTAACTTGTCCTTCTCCAGTTTGCGTTTATCCATATCAAGCTGACTGAAGCCGCTTTTTAAGATTTCCATCTTCTTGTCAAAAAGAATATTGTCTTCTTTTAGACGCTTCTTCTCCATGATCAGCTTATGATTCAGTGACTTCATTTCGTCTTTAAACTGGGCACGCTCGTCCTCGAATTTTTGCCGTATCTGTTCCAGTTCGTTAAGCGCCGTGCCAATCCTGATATTTTCGGCAAAAAGCCATGATTTTAAGTTATCCAGTTCTTCTTTGCTACTTGAATCCAGAACCTCTTCGAAGGTCAATTCCTTATCAGAGATCAATTCTTTAGTCCAATCGGTAATAATGGTATCCACGTTGGCCCCCTTAATCACAATAATAAAAATTATATCCAATTAATAATAATAAGGCGATAATGATCAATGCAATCAGCCGATTGGTCATAAAAAACATAAGCACCATTCCAACCGCAATCCAAAAGGCAATAAATCCGATCATTCTTTGCATGGAATACTCCACTTATGTTTCTTACCTTATCCTATGCGGACGGCTTACAGATGATGCATTATTGCCGACATTAACCTAACCCTATGCGTTTCGCTGGCTTGTCCTGCGACCGCTATCAGACCTTTCCGGTCTTATTATCCGGAAAAGCAATCTCAACCGCCTCTTCGTCCTTGATAACCTTCTCTTCTTTAGGCTTGGTAAAACGGTCCACCAGGTCAGGGACCATATCTAAGATCTTGGTCAGGGTATCCTGATTACGGATATTGACCAGTCGGGTGGTGCCATTTTTAATGACCAGCACCGCACTGGGGGTCAATTTGCCACTGAATGCACCGGCGGCACCATTGCGCTTATCACCGGCGGAAGCACCGGCTGCGACCCCAAAGGTCATATCCATTAATGGTAAAATGATGGTATCACCGATTTGAGTGGGCTCTCCCACAATGGTTTTGGTATTGAGAACTGAATTCATCCCTCGCATCAACGAATCAATGACACCATTAAAATTATTCTCTGACATTACGAAACCTCCCTTTTCAGTAGTTTAATGAGTTTGCGGATATTTTTATCCCGATAGATCGTCCATGCTGCCCGCAGCAGCACGATAACCGTAACCCGTCCCTTAATAAGGAACTCCCCTTCCATGATCTTCGCTTCAAAATCAGGGGTTATAACAACATTATTACCGATAAACGGGTACAAAATACTGTAGAATTCTAAAATTTGTCCGGTCGAAGCCGGATCACCGGTACCAAACACTAATTGGGCTTTTAGTTTGGTTGGTCGAATGGAGCGTACGATCGCTCCAAGCTGTCGCCAACATAGTTTTATCGCCTTTTTAAAACGATCGCTTTTAATAATTTCAACGTAATAACTGATGTTTTCTACAACATCTTTTATTTTAGCATATATTTCTTTGGTTGTGTACCGGATTTTATTAAATAGGCCGACTATTTTGTCCCGGACCGCTTTTATCATCGCCTTGATCTTATTTATAATCTTGATGAAGGGGGTAGCCCAGGTTTTGTTTTCGGTTGATGGACCATCGCCCTCTACTGCCCCATTGCCCTCATCCGAAGGCGTTTCCACGGTTTCATCAATTAAAAGTGGGGCTTCTGTTTCCTCCTCCGGCTTGTCCAAAGCAGCAAAAATTGTATTCTTCTCGTCAGCTTCCCCACCCTTTCGCTTTTTATCTTTGGTTTTCTTCTTTGGCCTTTTAGGGGGGCGGTCGTCATGGCTTGGCTCTTCTTTCTTCGCCGTGCTGAAAATTGTGAAAAACAAAAGCCT
>JAITWD010000192.1 GCA_031285465.1 Lachnospiraceae bacterium | reverse complement strand
CACAAAGGCGACACTGGTGCAACCGGTCCGCAGGGGCCCAAAGGGAATACTGGCGCAACCGGTCCGCAGGGACCCAAGGGAGATACATCTGTATGGACAACATTAGCCAGTGTTAACGGGAGAACGATGGTCAATCTGCCAACAACTTTTAGTGAATTAGCCGCTGTAGTGACATTTGAAGGTGGTATTTATTATAGCGGGGTTTGCCCTAAGATACTATTAAGTAAAATAAGCCCTATAGAATTGTATACAATCAGACCTGCCTCTATGATATCTAACGTTACTGTTTTCTATGATGCAAGTGCCAGTACCATTGCTTTAGCCGGGGTACAAAGGAATACTTCCCATAGCCCTATAGATGTATCTTCAACTGCAAACACAACATTTTACTATCGATAACTATATTAACAACCAGATAAAAAAATTTTATACTTAAGACAAGGGAGGTCATTTTTTTGACCTCCTTGAATCTAGTAATCGCATTGGCATTGAAGAAATACCGTTTGATTTTCCTAGTCTGCTCCGAAAATTTCGTCAGCACATACCTTTACTTTGTCCTAAAATTCTTTACTCTGTGCAAAACCTATTGTATTTATTTTGCACCATGTTACAATCATTTCATCTTATGGGGGCAATAGCTCAGCATCTTCAATAATTGTAAAATTTCAAATTTAAGAAGGAGAAGAAGACCATGAAAAAAATCAAATACTTATTAATTGTTATAGCTACTATTACTAATTTAATGTTACCTATTACCGTACAGGCAATGAATTACTGTACCGTGCCAGGCTGTGGCGCACCTATAGATATGCCAGCGAACGAACGCTGTAAAACATGCAATGCACCAAAGATTAATTGCCGATATCCTCATGGATACTGTTCAGTTGATTTAACTCACATTAGCTAATTTATCGCTTTGAATTCTAAGAAATAAGCCTAAATATTGCCATTATGATATGAGGATGCTGAGTGCCCCCATACATCTCATACGCATTAATCTTATCCAACAGGACTAAGTATTATTGTTTTTTGTAAATATGCCCTCATGGTCTTTATGCAATTATTCGGCTACTCTTTTTGGATGTTAAACGTGTCCGCTGCCAATAACCAGTTAGTCCTAAACAACTGCATAATCTGCCAATATCCCGCTCCATTCAAACCATATTCATTAATTAACTTAAACTTCGCCTGAATACTCCGCACATCCTCAAACCACACCTCATGAGTCGCCCCGTCCTTCATATAATTAAAATACGGTGACATTGCCACCTCATCAAACATGATCTCCGCCTGGTTCTGCACCGCGATCTGGACCGCCTCAACATTGCCGATCGTGACCGCCTTACTTTGTCCCTTCACATACGGCAAGGTCCAATCATAGCCATAATTCGGTATCCCCAGATTAATCTTCTCCGGCGGGATCTCGGTCACCGCATACTCCACCACCTCCCGGACCTTATTGATCGGCGCGATTCCCATGGGCGGACCGTAGGTATAGCCCCACTCATACGTCATCAGTAGCACCTTATCTGCCGCCTTCCCCAGCAACCCATAATCCTTACCCTCATATAGCTCTCCCTGCTGGTCACTGGCGATCTTCGGCGCCAGATCAACCGACACACTATACCCCTCCGGCGCGACCGCCTGCTTGACATCCTCCACAAACTGCGCAAACCGCACCCGGTCTTCGGCACTGATAAATTCAAAATCAATATCTAACCCGCTGAAATTCTTATAACGCATCGTCTCCAGCACCTGACCGATCAGATTCTTCTGCGCCGCTGGATTACTTAATAGCGCCGTGATCATGTAACTGTTAAACATCCCCCGCTCATCCAGTGGCGTTAAGGTCAGAATCGAAACCGTACCATACTCCGCCGCCAGATTGATCATCCAGGTATCATCCCAGTAGGGCGGTAACAGATCGCCATTCATGGTAAATCCATAAGAAAAAACCGCCAGATCGGTCAAATAGGGCAGGGTCTGCTCTAAAACCCAGCCGCTGATAAAGGGATAGGCAAATCCCCTGGTCATAACCGTTCTTTTTCCTTCGTCTGGCGATGATCCGTTGGGTATCAATAATGCCTGCCCGACGGCTAAGTAATATGGATAAGGAAGTTGATTTGCGTAAGCTAGCTCCGCCGTCCCCACGCCAAAGCGCGTACCGATCGAACCCAAATAATCCCCCTGCCTGACTACATATATTTCCATAAAAAAGCCCTTTTTTATAATCATATTCTTTGGTCATAACATTATATTCTTAAACCCAGGAACAAAGTATGAAAGACGAGATTTAACCTATTGTTTATGCTGCTTTTGGCGACATGCTTGGAATTATAATTTAAACAGCGACAAGCAAAAAGCACCGCTGTCCAATCACTTGGAACAGCCGTGCTTTTTGGGTAGAACCACTAATACATTAAATTACTTCTCATCTTTGGCAGTTTTCTTAGGTAAAACCACCTTATCCAGATGCCAGATATCCTTTACATACTCCTCAATCGTCCGGTCGGCGGAGAATTTACCGGAACAGGCCACATTTAAGATGGCACTGCGCGCCCAGCCCTTCTCATCACGATAGGCTGTCTCCACCTTCTTTTGTGCCGCTGCATAGGCTTTGAAATCCTTCAGAACAAAGTAAGCATCGGCCTTATCGGTACTGATCGTATTAAGCAGTGAATTGTACAAGCTACGGAATAACTCGGTATCACCCGGAACAAAGGTTCCATTGATCAACTGCATCAATACCTTACGGATATCGGGATCGTTATTAAAGACCTCCATCGGATTATATCCGCGATGTTGTTCGTACTGGATGACTTCGTCAGAGCTTAGACCAAAAATAAAAGCATTTTCCTCGCCCACCTCTTCAACGATTTCCACGTTGGCACCATCCATTGTACCAATGGTCAGGGCACCATTAAGCATAAATTTCATATTACCGGTTCCCGAAGCTTCTTTACTGGCCGTCGAAATCTGCTCTGAGACATCGGCAGCGGCAAAGATCAGCTCGGCATTGGATACCCGATAATCTTCGATAAAGATCACCTTTAACTTATCACCGATCGACGTATCATTATTAACCACATCACCGACCGCATTGATCAGCTTGATGGTCAGCTTGGCATTCTGGTAGGCCGCCGCCGCTTTACCACCAAAGATAAAGGTACGCGGGTAGAATTCCATATCCGGGTGCTCTTTTATTTCATTATATAAATACATAACATGCAGGATATTTAACAGCTGCCGTTTATACTCGTGCATCCGCTTAACCTGGACATCAAAAATCGAACGGGGATCAACCTTAACGCCATTATTCTGCAGTATGTACTCTGCAAGACGAACCTTATTGCGATATTTGATATTCATAAATTCCTGCTGTGCTTTTGCATCATCGGCATAGACCTTTAATTTACTTAATTTAGGAAGATCAATGATCCAATCACCGCCCACATGCTCGGTCACCCAAGCGGCCAATAACGGATTACCATGCATCAAGAAACGGCGCTGGGTAATACCATTGGTCTTATTATTAAACTTATCGGGCATCATCTCATAGAAATCACGCAATTCCTGCTTTTTCAATATCTCGGTATGCAGACGTGCCACACCATTGACCGAGAAACCGGCGGCGATAGCAAGATGGGCCATTTTGACATTACCGTCATAAATGATCGCCATTTTACGAACCTTCTCCTGATTACCGGGATATTTCTGCTCTATCTGAGCAATAAAGCGACGGTTGATCTCTTCAATAATCTGATAGATACGGGGTAAAATCCGGGAAAAGAGCTCAATGGGCCATTTTTCCAGTGCCTCGGACATAATAGTATGATTGGTGTAGGCACAGGTTTTCGAAGTCACTTCCCATGCTTCATCCCAAGTCAGGAAAAGCTCATCCATCAAAATACGCATCAACTCTGCGATCGCTACCGTCGGATGGGTATCATTTAACTGGAAGGTCACCTTCTCGTGGAACTTCCGGATATCATCATGGGTACGCATATACTTGGCGGTCGCTTCCTGCACCGATGCCGAGATGAAAAAGTACTGCTGCTTTAAGCGCAATTCTTTACCGGCATAGTGATTGTCATTCGGATAAAGTACCTCTACGATGCTACGCGCCAGATGCTCTTGCTCCTTTGCCTTCTGGTAATCTTCTTTTGCCGAAGTATCTAGCAGGAAACATTCCATCGGCTGGGCATCCCAGATCCGCAGGGTATTGACGATACCGCTGCCATAACCGACAATGGGCATATCGTAAGGAATCGCCTGCACCGACAGATAGCCCTTCTGCTCAAAATGGCTGCGGCCATTTTCGTCAATATAAACATCGGTATAACCGCCGAATTTAACCTCTTTGGCATATTCCGGACGGCGCAGCTCGAACGGGTTGGGGGATTCCAGCCAGTTATCCGGCACCTCCT
>JAITWD010000070.1 GCA_031285465.1 Lachnospiraceae bacterium | reverse complement strand
CATGTTCCTATCGGCAAGGCTTCATTTGATGAGGAAAAATTACAGGAAAACTTTACGGCACTGATGGAAGCAATCGTTAAAGCGCGTCCGTCGGCTTTGAAGGGCCAATATTTACGTAGCATTACCTTGGCTGCAACAATGGGACCGGGCGTAAAGGTTAGTGTGGCTAAGTACTAAAATCAAACAAAGCTTCGGTTTTGTGAAGAATTTTAAAGAACACCAAGGAAGCTGCCCAGATAAAGGGTGGCTTCTTTTTTTGGTGTATGATATCATTTATAGTAAAAGCGGGTATTTTTTAGATGGCTAATATATATGATATTATAAGTAAGAGTTATGATATTAAATAAAAATTTAAGGGCAAGTTTTTATAGGTGCTTAAAAAGCTTGACTATGAGGGCGGTACAGCCTGCGAAATGCATGGGGAATAAAATGCGGAAAAAATATAAAAAGCGCAATTATAATTACAAATTTTTTGGCGTATTTGCCGTCACACTATCGTTTGTGCTTCTGATAGGAGTGGCGACTATTTTGATTTATAATTACTGGAGCGGTGATGCTGGATGGCTCAATCCGGCGGAGGATATGGCGGATTTCGATGGGGAAACAGAATTGATCAGCCATCCGATAACCCAGGATGCGGTCGATATTCCGGTGAATGATCAGCCCTATGCTGATGTGTTAGGTGATGCTGCTTATATGGCGGAAAATCGGATATATTCCAAAGAAGTGGCCGTGCCTGGGGAGGTTCGACTGTGTTTTGCCGGTGATATTTTGTTCGATGATGCCTATGCGGTAATGGCAACGGCCATACAGCGCGGAGGCACGGTCGACAGGGTCTTCTCGTCCGACCTGTTGGAGCGGATGAAGGCGGCTGATATTATGATGCTTAATAATGAATTTCCCTATACAATTGGCGGTGTTCCCACACCGGAAAAACAATACACCTTTCGCGCCGATCCTGAGACGGCAACCTGGCTGGAAGATATGGGCGTTGATATAGTCTCGCTTGCCAATAACCACGCCTTTGATTTTGGCGAAACGGGGCTTTTAGATACACTCGATACTCTGCAACAGCTTGAGCTGCCCTATGTGGGCGCCGGCAATGATCTTGATGAAGCATCGGCGCCTGTATACATAATTGCCGACGGATTGAAGATTGCTTTTATTGGCGCAACTCAGATTGAACGTCTGGACAATCCGGACACCAGAGGAGCAACCGACACCCGTTCGGGAGTATTCCGGTGCTGGAACCCGCAACAGCTGATCGAGACGGTGGCGGAAGCTAAGGAGAACAGTGACTTTGTTGTGGTATATATACATTGGGGCACTGAAAACGTACCTGATCCCGATTGGGCGCAACAAGATCAGGCACCACAAATTGCGGCGGCCGGTGCCGATCTGATCATTGGTAGCCATCCGCACTGCCTGCAAGGTATAACCTACAGCGGTGATGTTCCGGTCATCTATAGCCTGGGGAACTTCTGGTTCAACTCTCGTCCGGTTGACACCGGTATGCTGGAGGTGGTGATAAATACTGACGGTATCAAAACCATCCAATTCGTCCCTGCTATCCAGGAGAATTGCTCAACCGAACTAAGCTCCGGTAGCGAAAAGGAACGCATTCTCCAAATAATGCGTGACCTGTCGCCGGGAATTGCAATTGATAGTGATGGCTATGTCAGGTAACCTTTCATTTTATTTTTCCCAAACCTGTAAATTTAGCGCCTGATAATCGGCCACTAATTGATAATGCTCGGCAACGAATTCGGCAAATTTAGTATCCATGCTCATGTGTAATTGTAGGCAATACAGTTTATTGTATTGTAGTAAATCCTCTTCCGAATAATTATTATAGTTGTGATATAGAGTTGCTACTACGTTATCGTCAATGCCACCATTTATAATGTTGGGAGGGAGCATATAACCTTTTGCGCCAAAGTAATAGTCAATAAAACCATTCAGTGCACAACTTTCTGTGCGACCGATCAATAATGAATCTTCCTTATAAAAATCACGGTCAGCCACCATTAATTCTGCGGCCTCCCGATATGGTTCGTTAGGCTTTCTTATGAATTTGTAACTATCGTTATAGCAATTAACTCCTAAATATATAAAAAATATGAGTAGAAGCACTAACATCGATTTGTGCAGATTCAATTTTGCAAATATTTTTTGATTCATATGAATCTGCCTCACTCTCTGCAGAATCCAACTCATGCTAAACGAGGTCAGGATAAACATATGTGGTACTAACACGATAAAGTAACGGCTTACAAATAAAGACCCCTGCGGATTGATCAATGAACTGTAAATAAATATGCTGCTGATTATTCCCACGATGATAATGAACAACTGAGCCATTATCATATTTTTCTTATATTGGATTATGGCGACCAAACATCCGATTAGAAAAAGAAGGAAAAAGATTCTGTTACCGCTTAGGAGATATTCCATAACCCATATAGCATCTTTCCAGTGTGGGGGAGTTGCCCAAAACTCCGACGGTTCTATTCTTCTGTTTACGAAGATCAAGACCAGCCATGGCAAAAATAAGACTCCGCATCCAATGTAAGAAAACAGATCGGCTAAAGGTACTTTTCTTTTTACAATCCACTTTATGGCGTCCATACACCCATAGAAGGCCGCCACTAATACCCCAAACCAATGGGTGTATAATAGCAATACTAAAAAAAATGCATAGTAAATATTGTATTTCCTGTTTTCCGATCGGTTCTTTTTGATATAAAACAACAGCACTGTAGCAGATAAACACAGGAGCAAGCTGTAGCTTCTTAATTCCCATCCACATTGCCATATTAAAAGTGTAGAGACTAAAGATAAACCGATCGTAAAAAAACTTGCATAACTCCCTGCTAGTTCATCTGCGCACTTTGCCATAACGATGATACCTATTAATGTAAATAGGATGGAAAGCAACAATAGGTTCTGTTCTCCGAACGGAAGTAGTCGATATAAAAAGAATAAGAAGCATTGATATAACGGAAGATTATATATTTCAATCGTAATGTAGTTATAAAGAAAATCGCCAAAAGTTTTTTCAGAACTGATGAAGCCTAATGATGCAATCTCATCAAACCAGAATGATTGTTCTCCGGCATTTAAATACATGAAAATTCCCATAAAAATTATTCCGACACTGCTGGCAAATAAATTTATTATCTTCCTGTTTGACCGATACACATTGCACCACCTATTCATTAGTAATTTGTAAAAATTCAAATATTGTTGGAAGTATTATATGCTTTACTGCTGTATTTTACAATCAAAACTTACAATTTAAAATATTTTAGTTTAATTTGATATTTTCGCTATTAAATATATTTTACATAATTCGTTGTTATCCAGGACATTTTTTGCGAAATGGGCTTATAAAAATAAGCTGGTGCTAATAAAAAATTGTAAATAACCTAAAATTATATTAAAGCGTTTGTTGCAACCTTTTCGGCGGTAATTAATGTTAATGCAATTATCCGAAAAAAATATATTCGCTCAAATCCTCTTGACAATCCCCTCAATACATGCTAACTTTAAAAAGGTCGTTTGACCTGCCGAAGACAGTAGGTGCTGGGTATAACCGGCGTAAGTTTATCACCTACCGAGGAATGATTTGTGAAGAACTCATCTAATCCTTTCTGTCTTCTTGCCCGAAGAAAGAAAGTTTTTTTTATTTCACAGAGGAATCGCGCTCCGATAGATCCTGTGAAGCAAAATTTTATTCTTTTCTACATTCGGCAATAAAATCTATAAGGAGGTAAAATAAGTGGCAAAAGTTGAATTAAAACAACCCATCATTGAAGAGATTTCCGCCGGTATCAAGGATGCCCAATCGGTTATTTTGGTCGATTACCGCGGCCTCACGGTGGAACAGGATACCAATCTGCGTCGTCA
>JAITWD010000004.1 GCA_031285465.1 Lachnospiraceae bacterium | reverse complement strand
AAACAACCTTTATACACACGTATTGTTTGTACCGCCTTGGGCGACATGTTCGGAAGGTTGAAAGAAAATAAAAGTAGAGGAGCCATGCAGCATTCTATTCTTTCAATCATATTTATTTTGTGTGCAACGACCATCACTTAGTCATTGCACGTAGTATCGCAGGAAACCTGCGATATGCATGGGCATAAATATGCATACACTTGGAATTGACATCGGATCAACAACGGTTAAAATAGCCCTTCTGGACGCTGACCACCAGATTCTCTTTTCCGACTACGCGCGTCACTACGCCAATATTCAGGAAACGCTGTCCACCCTCCTGCAAAGAGCCTTTTCGACCCTGGGTAACCTTACCGTTCATCCCATGATCACCGGTTCCGGCGGTCTGACCCTCTCCAACCATCTTAAAGTGCCCTTCGTTCAAGAGGTTATCGCGGTTGCTTCCGCTTTGCAGGAGCTTGCCCCCCAGACCGATGTTGCCATCGAGCTGGGTGGCGAAGATGCCAAGATCATCTACTTTGAAGGTGGCAATGTCGATCAGCGGATGAATGGCATCTGTGCCGGTGGAACCGGCTCCTTTATCGACCAGATGGCGTCGCTACTCATGACCGATGCCACCGGACTCAATGATTATGCGAAAGAATATCGTTCACTCTACACTATTGCCGCCCGTTGTGGCGTTTTTGCCAAATCGGACATTCAACCGCTTATTAATGAAGGGGCTACCAAGGAAGACCTTGCCGCCTCCATCTTTCAGGCGGTGGTCAATCAGACCATCAGCGGTCTGGCATGTGGCAAACCGATCCGTGGTCATGTTGCCTTCCTCGGCGGCCCGCTTCACTTCTTATCCGAATTAAAGACCGCCTTTATCCGTACTCTGAAATTAGATGACGAACACATCGTTGATACCGGCCTCTCCCACCTTTATGCTGCCATCGGTTCGGCTTTAAATGCCGAAATCGCCGTTGCCAGCTACCGATCATCGGTCGATGCAACCTCTGCCAATAAAGTGACCGACCCGTCGGCTGTTGCCCCGAAAGGACGTAAACACAGCGGCGCCAAAGCGCCCACCACCATCACAATGTCGGAAATGGTTAAAAAGCTTTCTTCCGCCATTAAGATGGACTTTGAGGTTGAACGGATGGAGTCGCTTTTTGCCAATAAACAGGAATTTGACCGCTTTATCAAGCGTCACGATCAGGCCAAGGTAACCGTCCGTGATATTTCCTCCTACCGGGGTGATTGCTTTCTTGGGATCGATGCCGGTTCCACCACCACCAAGGTGGCACTCATCGGTGATGATGGTTCGCTTTTGTATTCTTTCTATAGCAATAATGACGGCAGCCCGCTGAAAACCGCGATCGATGCCGTTAAAGATATCTATACCCACCTGCCCAAAGCAGCACGCATCGTCCGCTCCTGCTCTACCGGTTACGGCGAAGCGCTGATGAAGGCCGCCTTCCTGCTCGATGCCGGCGAGGTGGAAACGGTCGCCCATTACTACGCCGCCGCCTTTTTTAATCCCGAGGTGGATTGTATCCTCGACATCGGCGGTCAGGATATGAAATGTATCAAGATCAAGAATAAGACGGTCGATAGCGTCCAGCTCAACGAGGCCTGCTCTTCGGGCTGTGGCTCCTTTATCGAAACCTTTGCCAAATCGCTCAATTTTAGCGTGGAAAACTTTGCCACCGAAGCGCTGTTTGCTGCCCATCCTATCGATCTGGGCACCCGTTGTACCGTTTTTATGAATTCCAAGGTTAAACAGGCACAAAAGGAAGGCGCTGCGGTTGCCGATATTTCCGCCGGTCTTGCCTATTCGGTCATTAAAAATGCCCTGTTTAAGGTTATCAAGCTCTCCGATGCCACCGAGCTGGGGACCAATGTGGTCGTACAGGGTGGAACCTTCTATAATAACGCCGTGCTCCGAAGCTTCGAAAAAATCGCCGGTTGTAATGCCATCCGGCCCGATATCGCCGGCATCATGGGCGCTTTTGGTGCCGCTCTGATCGCGCGCGAACAGTACGTAAGCGGTAAAAAACCGACCACCACCATGTTACCGATCAAAAAGATCAACAACCTGCAGTTTGAAACCAGTATGTCCAAATGTAAGGGTTGTACCAATAACTGCCGCCTGACCATCAACAAGTTTACCGGCGGCCGCCAGTACGTCTTCGGCAATCGCTGTGAGCGGGGCTTAGGGTTGACCAAAAATGCCGACGGCATCCCTAATCTGTTTGAGTATAAGCAAAAACGCCAGTTTGACTACGAATCCCTCCCCCTTGATGAAGCCTATCGGGGTACAGTTGGTATTCCGCGGGTGCTTAATATGTATGAAAACTACCCCTTCTGGCATACCTTCTTTACCAAATTGGGCTATCGGGTGGTTCTCTCGCCCAATTCCACCCATAAGCTCTACGAATTGGGGATTGAATCCATTCCCAGTGAATCGGAATGCTATCCCGCCAAGCTGGTCCACGGACATGTTAAATGGCTGGTCAATCGCAAGGTGGACTTTGTCTTTTATCCGGCGCTGTTTTACGAACGCCAGGAGTTTGATGAGGCCAATAACCACTACAACTGTCCGATCGTAGTCTCCTATTCGGAAAATATTAAAAACAATATGGAAGAAATCTACCATAAAGATAGTGCTCAACTCATAAACACCGATGATTTTCACCACCCAAATAATAGTGGCTTCGTTAATCGGGGCACGGTCCTATTGCGCAATCCGTTCATGTCCTTCCGCGATCTTCGTACCGTCAGCACCGCTCTCGCCGCCGAATTTACCGAGCTTCCCGCCGAAGAGGTACTTAATGCTGCCGCCGTCGCATGGGACGAACAGGAACGCACCCGTGAAGACATCCAAAACAAAGGGGAAGAGGTGCTTGCCTACCTGCAGACCACCGGTAAACGGGGCATCGTCCTCGCTGGCAGACCCTACCATGTCGATCCGGAAATCCATCACGGCATCCCGGAATTGATCACCTCCTATGGCTGTGCGGTACTGACCGAAGATTCCATCTCCCATCTGGCTAAACCGGAACGACCGCTTCTGGTTTCCGACCAGTGGATGTACCATTCGCGGCTCTATGCCGCCGCCAGTTACGTAAAAACGGTCGACCACCTTGATCTGATCCAGCTCAATTCCTTCGGCTGTGGTCTGGATGCCGTCACCACCGATGTGGTCAGTGACATCCTCACCGGCTCCGACAAGATCTATACCTGCTTGAAAATCGACGAGGTCAATAACTTAGGGGCCGCCCGGATCCGGATCCGTTCCCTGCTCTCCGCCATCCGCATCCGCGAACAGCTAAAGCAGGAACGCACTATCCGTTCCTCCGCCGTTACCCGCGCAGTTTTTACCGAGGAGATGAAAGCAACCCATACCATCCTCTGCCCGCAGATGTCGCCCATTCATTTTGAATTGATCGAGCCCGCCTTCCGCGCCTGTGGCTATAATCTGGTCGTGCTGGGCAATGACAATCGCCGGGCGGTGGATATCGGTCTCAAATATGTCAATAATGATGCCTGCTACCCCTCCTTACTGGTGGTCGGTCAGCTTATGGATGCCCTGCTCTCCGGTCAGTATGACCTTGAAAAAACCGCGGTCATTATGAGTCAGACCGGTGGCGGTTGCCGCGCCACCAATTATTTAAGCTTCATCCGCCGCGCCCTGGAAAAGGCCGGTATGCCACAGGTTCCGGTTATTTCTCTAAGCCTGTCCGGTATCGAGAGCAATCCCGGCTTTAAACTAAGTACCAAGCTGCTTCTCCGGGTTGCCTATTCCGCCTTTTTCGGTGATATCTTCATGCGGTGCGTCTATCGGATGCGTCCCTATGAACGTAAAGCCGGTGCGGTTAACGCCGTCCATGCAAAATGGCGGGAACTTTGTCAGGAATTTCTTTTGGGTAAGCACCTTAGCTACTCCAAATTTAAGCGGATGTGTCGTCAGATCATTGCCGATTTCGATGCCATCCCCACCACCAACGCCATCAAACCCAAGGTAGGTATCGTCGGTGAAATCCTGGTCAAATATGCCCCCGCCGCCAATAACTATCTCGTGGAATTACTGGAAGCCGAGGGTGCCGAGGCGGTGGTCCCCGACCTGATGGACTTCATCCTCTACTGCTTCTACAACCAGATTTATAAAGCCGATCATCTTGGTACCGGCAAGAAGGCCGCCCTCATCTCAAAGATGGGCATTTTCGCCATCGAAAAGGCACGCGGTACCGCCAAAAAGGCCTTTGAACAAAGTCGCCACTTCACGCCACCTACCAGCATCTACAAGGTGGTCAAACTCGCCGAGCCGATCGTTTCCATCGGCAATCAGACCGGTGAAGGGTGGTTTTTGACCGGAGAAATGGTGGAACTGATCCACAGTGGCGTCAACAACATCGTATGTGCCCAGCCCTTCGGGTGTCTGCCCAATCACGTGGTGGGCAAGGGGGTCATTAAAGAGTTGCGCCGCCAAAATCCGCTCTCCAATGTGGTCGCCATTGACTATGATCCGGGCGCCAGTGAGGTTAATCAGTTAAACCGTATCAAGCTGATGCTTTCGACCGCACAAAAAAATTTAAAATTATTTTCAAATAATTAATCATATGATATAGTAAGAAGGTAGATGGTGCCTGCACGGTGTTCTATGTGCACCGGCATCGTGGCGTCAGAGTATACAGGTTGCGCTATGGTACTGTCCTTTGAACTTAAGGTAACCGGTCTACAGGTCTAATTACCTTAGGTTCGGAGGGCGGTTTTTGATTTTCCGGTAGGCCGCGCGAGATCCGCGACAGTGCCGGTGGCACTGATCTCGTGCTCATTGTAGTGAGGTAATTGTTGAATTGATTAAGCTTCAAATGATATACTTATTGGATTACATAAAAAGCGCCTAGACGCATTACAATTG
>JAITWD010000310.1 GCA_031285465.1 Lachnospiraceae bacterium | reverse complement strand
CACCATACTGGCAATCGACGGTAATCAGCAAGCCGGTGATAGGGGTGGTCGTATCTTCGCGGTACACAATGGGAATATGCAACGCTTCAACCATCAGAACCAAATTGGACTTTTGGATCGGATCACGACCGGAATAGATCAGACTGACCGATTTTCCCATTTCTTTAAAATAGGTATATAAAGCAAAGCCGGAGGCAATCGTATCGGCATCGGGGTTGTTATGACATTGAATGGTGATGGGATCGTATGGGATTAGGTCGGTGAGCTTCATTGTGATCCTTTCGGGATAGAAAGTATTTAAAATCTGGTCTGATCGTCATGGACCGGAAGAACTCATAGAATTATGGTGACTATTCGATTAGTCTACGCATTCGCGAATTATGTCTTTTTATGATTCTAACATGAAAAAGAGGGGGTGTAAATAGCAACCGCACAGGACATGTTAGCAATATTTATAGCACCCAAACATACCAGCAACATACTATATTATTAAATTAATCGGGAAATAAGAAAGGAATTTAATGCAAAATTTCTCAAAAAATTATAATCAACCCGAGTACGTTGACCAGTATCCCATTGCAATGGCCTATGTGCCATGGCAACAACAGGCCACCGTTTTCGAAGACCTGAATGCCGCCTTTTATGCCGGCACGATCTTCCCCGAATTGGAAAAACCTTTTGTCGGAAGGAGATGCGTTAAATGAAGTCAAATATGGTGAATGAACGGGCACGGCTCTATCACAATATCAATGTGATCGGCTTTGTCATCGTCGATATGATCGAATATCTTGATACCCACCCATACGATAAAGAAGCAATAGAATACTTAAATCACTACCTTGCTCTCAAGCATCAGGCAATGGCTGAATATGCCGAAAAATACGGGCCGCTGTCAATTGGAAACGTACCGGATACCGATTGTAACGAGTGGAAATGGGCAACACAACCGATGCCTTGGGAAGGAGGATTTTAAGATATGTGGAATTATGAAAAGAGGTTACAGTTTCCGGTCAATATCACCCAACCCAATGCCAAGATCGCGCAGGTGATCATGAGTCAGTATGGCGGACCCGATGGGGAACTGGGTGCCAGTATGCGGTATCTTTCACAGCGCTATACCATGCCCTATCCGGAGGTGGCGGGATTATTGACCGATATAGGCACCGAAGAATTAGCCCATCTGGAAATGGTCTCAGCAATAGTCTATCAATTGACCAAAAATCTTTCTATGGAAGAAATCGAGGCCTCCGGCTTTGCCCCTTACTACACCGACCACACCCTCGGAATCTATCCGCAGTCGGCGGGCGGAATTCCCTTTAATGCCGGTGCTTTTCAGTCTAAGGGCGATGCGATCACCGATCTGACCGAAGATCTTGCCGCCGAGCAAAAGGCGCGGACCACCTATGATAATATTCTGCGTTTAGTCAAGGATAATGAGGTTGCCGAACCGATCCGTTTTCTTCGGGCAAGGGAAATCGTTCATTTTCAACGTTTTGGAGAGGGATTGCGCTTGATCCAGGATAAATTGGACGCCAAAAACTTCTATGCCTTTAATCCAGAGTTTGACCGTTGTAAATGTTAGTCATTTGATTATTTAATAATCGTAGCTGTTCAGTACCTTCACCGTCCGATGTGCCGACCGGTTGGACCGTTACGTGCTGTCTGCCGATATGCCGATCTGTAGCCAGCCTCTCTTCGACGATTTAATATTCGATCTCCGAAGAGAGGCTGTGTATTTTTCTTATGATTGACTGCCAGTGCATCCGCTCACTTAATACACGGATAACCGTTATTTTTTGATCTATTATTACGAAAAAAATCAAGTATGTATTAAATGACCTATAATAGATTGTAAATCCTTGTATGTTATATTCGGTTTTTTCATTGCCTAAGGGAAATAACTCTAGTTGTCTTATTGCCTTTTTAATAGACCGTGAGAAATGCTCTGCATATTCATGATAATGAGCTGTGGTCAGAAGATACCTCTTGATCAGTTTGATGTCAAAGAGCGCATCTTTAGAAATGTGTACTTTATATTTTTTATTTTTATCCATAAATCTTATATCTTATCAATCTCCTCCCATGCTTCTTCTATCGTGTATAGTTCACAGTTTTTCATACTTTGGATCCCTTTTGCCAATTCATTATATAGATCATTATATTTATTGCTTTCTAAATATAAATCACCGCTCCGATCGGCCTCTTTAACTGGTTGTGTTGTTATTGACATAGCGCACTTCCTTTCTCTACAAATGGTATACACATATAGTACACCATTTTTTCTACTATTGCAAGATGTTTTCTAAAATATTCTACATAAATTTCCGCCAGGCTTGAGGTTATCATCTTTATTCCCCACTTCCATTGCTATGGTCACTTACCACTTAGCTTGTAACCGGCAGCGGCTTCCTCATAAAAATGATACATCTGCTCCTGATTCCTTGTCTGCTTCACATAATTGGTCCGACGGGCAATAAAATCGGTCAGCTTGGTCATGTATTCGGCTTCGGTGATCGTGCCGTCAGCCACCATATTAAGCCCTTTTTCCCAACTGGCGGTCAGTGCCGGATCCAGTAACGGTTTAATCGAATTATTGACAATATCATAAATCATCTCGCCCATTAAGGTGGGCGTGATGATCTGTGTTTTCTTATTCAATGCCAGATAGTTGATGGTTACCAGCTTCTTGAGGATCTCGGCCCTGGTAGCGGAGGTGCCGATACCGCTTCCCTTTATTTGGGCGCGCAATTCATCATCCTCAATAAATTGGCCGGCATTTTCCATCGTCAGGATCATTGTCCCTGAATTATATCGCTTAGGTGGCGTGGTTTCCCCTTCTTTTATTTCTAGATTCAGCAAGGGCAGTTGTGCACCTTTTTTTAGAGCGGAAAGCCCGCTCATAAATTCCATGTCACAGCCAATCTCTTCGGTTCCATCTTTATCAACAGCGTCTTTATCAATTCCCTCTTTATCAATACCATCTTTGTCAGTATTGTCCTTATTGATACAACTTTTATCGACACCATTTTGATCGGGATCATCAGTACTAATAACCTTATTGGTAGTGCCCTCTTCGCTTGTTGCCGCTATGGTTCTTGATTTTTCACCTTTACGGCCATAAGCATGATTTGCCACCTTAAGATAACCCTCTTCCGCCAAAACCTTGAAGGTGGTAAAAAATTTCTCCCCTTCTTTATC
>JAITWD010000239.1 GCA_031285465.1 Lachnospiraceae bacterium | reverse complement strand
ACATCGTTCTTTAATGCTGAAATTATATTACTTATTTCTGTGGTATCATTTTTTCCTTCAGCAAAAACACGCAACAGGTCTTCTGATACCCCCTTTTGCTCGCGAGCCATTCGTTGAATTTCTTCTATTTTTATGTTATGTTCGGTTACTATCCGATCCAGATTCTCAAAATCGTTTTTGTAATCCATCAAAAGCCTGCGCGCTTCTGACAGGTTGGACAAAAGTTCTTCCCTGCCATTGTCCTGACTTTGGATGGACGATATCCGCTCAATACCTTCATCGATCAGCCGTTCCAGCTTAGTACCGGCGCCAACAGCATCGGTCTGGATCCGGGACTGGATAGTCCTGGCTTCATCAACCAACTCCCTGATGTCCTGCGCATTTTCTGTATTTTTAAGGCAAAGAGTCCGCATCTCCTGCATAGCAAGCTCGTACTCACTTAATTGCTGTGTTAACTCCTCAGCATGTTCCTTTACCCGTTTCATTTCGGCTGCTTCAGCTTCAGCATTGGCACGGATCGTATCCTGTCCATTTAAACGCTGAGCAATCTTGTCAACAAAACTATCCATTATTTTTCCTCCAAACATATTCATACCACTTTCCTTGTCCTTTGTTAATGTTAACAATAATTATATTATCATCTTTTTCGAGTTTTTTCAACGTCTATAGGCTTAAAAAATAATTAAAAGTTGACAAATTGCATTAGGCAATATTTCTTATATAAAGCTCCAATATAAATATCCAAAAAGCAAGCAGGTTAAAATAATTACTATTCAACCTGCCTATGCTCCACACTTTTCTCTTTGATATAATTATGTTGATCCATCGCCATTATATTACCATGATTATTGTCCTCTATCAACCTTCACGTTCGCTTTCCAGACGAAGTATTTCATTATTAAGTGAAAGCATCCGTTTATCTAGGTCGGAAACCATGCGCGCGCACTCGGCCAGCTCCTCACGAAAATATGCCGGCGCGTTACCTTCAAATTTATAATATATCTTATGTTCCAGCGTCGCCCAAAAATCCATCGCCGCGGTTCGGATCTGGATTTCAACCTTGGTGTCAATGATGCGGTCCGATAAGTACACCGGTACGGTAACACGCATATGATAACTTTTGTAACCGCTTTCCTTCGGATTGACAATATAATCTTTCACCGATAAAACCTGAATATCGGTATGATGACTGATCATCTCGGCAATTTGATAAATATCCGAAGTAAAAGAACAGATAACCCTTATTCCAGCGATATCATTAACATATTGGATCATATTTTTAATGGTCGATTCGTATCCATGCCGCTTTAATTTCTTAACAATGCTTTCACTGGTCTTTATTCGGGATTTTATATGTTCGATCGGATTATACCGATGTACATGATGAAATTCCTCATTAAGAATCTCCAGCTTAGTGGTAATCTGTTTCAATGCCGCATTGTAAATCAGCATTACCTCTTTCCAGTTATCAACATCACTATCTCGCTCAGCTCTTAATTCCATTCGCCCTACCTGCCGTATTTTAATTTATTACTTTGAAAATCCACAAGTAAATCTTCAAAGTAACATGATCTTCATTTAAGAAGATGACCACTCGATACTATTCTGTCTGCTGTTATGCAACTGTCATTACTTATTGCGTTGTATACGATATTATATCATACTTCACTACAAAATGTACAGTTTATACAAATATTTTATTGTTTTTTAATTTTTATTGTGTGAATTGCCATACTTGGTATTTGACGCACATTACGTTACTATATATATGATGGAAATAGAAAAAATATCCGATTTTATTTATTATTAGTAAATTACTATGAATATATTTAGCCATAAGTAAAATATTATGCAAACACCAAAGGAGATTATTAATGTTCAGAATATGGGGAAAAATCATTAAGGAAAATCGTTTGATAAAGGATACTGTGATTGTTAATACGCAGAGCGATACACGTACACATAAGGTATTCGCCGCTTTAGAAAGCATTTGCTATGAGTTTGATCTGGCGAGACCAATTTGGCTTGATGTTACAATCGAAGATTTTCGCCGACATAGTAAAGCTCGTTTTTACCGCGATAACTTTATTGAACCGATTGAGTTTGATTATTTGGAAATCCAGATTCTGGATGAAGACTGATTAAATTCCATATATTTTTGGTATAAACGACTTGACACTGCAAACAATATGATGTAGTATCGTTTTATGCAATACATGGTTATCGATACTACATGGCGTTTGGAGGTATGTTTATGCAAATAACAATAAGAGAACCGGGAAGTGCCATCACTCATTTCATTGGATTAATAATGGCCATGTTGGCCTCATTACCACTATTGGTCAAGGCATCAGGCGCGACCGACCGACTGGTTCCACAGGCACTTTCGGTCTTTATGTTCACCATGTTTTTACTCTATGGTGCCAGTACCGCTTATCATTCCTTAGCTGCTTCAGAGCGGATCATCAAGCTGTTTAAAAAAATCGATCATATGATGATATTTGCTCTGATCGCCGGCTCATATACTCCGATTTGCCTGACCGTTTTACGGGGACCGGTGGGAACACAGCTGCTGTTCGTTATATGGGGCATCGCTTTAGCCGGTATGACCGTCAAGATTCTTTGGGTTACCTGCCCAAAATGGTTTTCTTCCATCATATAT
>JAITWD010000135.1 GCA_031285465.1 Lachnospiraceae bacterium | reverse complement strand
TGAAGCTGGACATCATGATCAATAAAGAAGAGGTGGATGCCCTATCCTTCATTGTTCACAAGGACAGTGCCTACGAACGAGGCCGGCGGATGTGTGAAAAATTAAAGGACGAGATACCGCGTCATCTGTTTGAGGTCCCGATCCAGGCGGCGGTCGGCGGGAAGATTATCGCCAGAGAGACGGTTAAAGCGGTCCGTAAGGATGTTTTGGCAAAGTGCTACGGCGGTGATATCACACGAAAGAAGAAGTTATTGGAGAAGCAAAAAGAGGGTAAGAAGCGGATGCGGCAGATCGGTAATGTGGAGATTCCGCAGAAGGCGTTTATGAGTGTTCTTAAGTTGGATGATGAGTAAGGAGATATGTACAAAGGGGTATCGACCGACCGCTTACTACCAAATGCGCTTGCGGTCGAACCCCTTTGCACATATTGAATAAGCTAGGTTTTGAAATGAGTCTTGAAAGATTGCTTAGAAAAAGAAATGGTTCCCAAAGAATGGCTTTTGATCAGAAAAGAGATGGGAAGGAGTGTGGTAATACATGGACGTGACAGCAAAGCCGTTGAGTATTTATATCCACATTCCTTTTTGCGTTAAGAAGTGTTTGTATTGTGACTTTTTATCGGCAGAGGCAACCGGGGCGGTAAAGGCCGATTATCTGCGGGCGCTATTGGCGGAGATAGAGCAGGAGGCACCGCGTTATGCGGAGTTTTGCGTGGAGACCATTTTTATCGGTGGTGGGACGCCGTCGGTTTTTAGCGCGGCGGATATTGGGCAGATATTATCCCAATTGCGTTCCTCCTTTCATTTTTTACCGTCTGAGGGAGAGAGCGGGCGGGTGAAGGCTGGTCGGGTAGCTGCGGATAAAACAACCAGGGATAACGCAATAGAGATCACGATGGAGATCAATCCCGGTTCGGTCAACCTCAAGCAGCTAAGCGATCTACGGCGGAGTGGGGTCAATCGGCTGAGTATCGGTCTGCAGTCGGCTAATGATGAGGAATTGCGGTTATTGGGGCGGATCCATGGGTGGGACGATTTTGTGCGCACCTATGAGGAAGCGCGACGGGCCGGCTTTGACAATATTAATGTTGATCTTATGGCGGCATTGCCGACCCAGACGATGGATTCATATTTGGATACCCTCACCAGAGTAACCAACCTTGAGCCGATGCCGGAGCATCTGTCGGCGTACAGTCTGATCATTGAGGAAGGTACGCCTTTTTATGATTTGTATGCGGAGGGTCAGGCGGGAGCGGCACGGTTACCCGATGAAGATTCCGAGCGGGCAATGTATTATCAGACGGCGGAATTTTTGCAAAAAAAGGGCTATGGCCGCTACGAGATCTCCAATTACGCCCAGGAGGGCTATCACTGCCGACACAATGTGGGGTGCTGGCAGCGGGCGGATTATGTCGGTTTTGGTCTGGGTGCGGCATCGCTTTTTAATGAGCGGCGTTGGAGTAATACCCGGGATCTGACCACCTATTGCAATCATTTTCTTTTCTGTGATGAGCCGGATGGTCATATTAATGAAGTAAAATCCACCAATGCGGATAACCATATTAACAGTTTGGGTTTTATCAATGCTGATAATCTCGTAACGGTTAAGGAAGAGTACCGGTCCTTATCGGTAGAGGAGCAAATGGAAGAATTCATGTTTTTGGGAATGAGATTGACTGAAGGAGTCAGTGTGGCGCGCTTCCATGAAAAATTTGGACACACCATTGAAAGCATTTATGGTCCGGTTTTAAACGAGCTGGTAGAGAAAAAGCTTATTGAAGTAGGCGATCGGATTAAATTAACCAGCTTTGGCACCGACATTAGTAATTATGTTTTTACCCATTTTTTACTTTATAGGATTGGGGAAGAACACCCTATAAAGTAACCCTCCGGGGGATGCGAATTTTTATTCTTTGGGATAAGAGGCAGAGGACGTAAAATTGCCGTTGTCCATTACGGTCGTGATATTTTCAAGTTGTACCAATTAGCAAAAAAGAGGTGGAAAGGCACTTGAGGGCTATCGAAGTCATAGAATAGTAAAAACTGACTTCGGGGGCTTCTTTTGAAAACATTCCAAAAACCGTTATCTGCCGAAGAAGAAGCTGATTATATTCGGGTTTTACAAAAAGGCAACCGTGAGGCGGCCGAAAAGGCAAAAGAAATCCTGATCGAGCGCAATCTTCGTCTGGTAGCCCACATTGCCAAGAAGTATGTGAATGTTGACGAGGATATGGAAGATCTCATTTCGATAGGTACGATTGGTCTGATCAAGGCCGTTTCCTCCTTCGATGCCGATAAGGGCAAGCTGAGCACTTATGCCTCACGCTGCATTGACAACGAGTTGCTGATGCTGTTGCGTACCAAGAAAAAAACCTCTCAGGAAGTTTCATTATATGAGCCGATCGGGATTGATAAAGAGGGCAATGAGATCAATCTATTGGACATCATCGAACACGAACAAACCGATATCCTTGACAAGATGGAATTGTTCGAGAATACCAAAAAGCTAGCCGGTCTTTTTGACCGCGTCTTAAGTGAGCGTGAAAAAGAGATCATCTTTCTGCGTTACGGCCTCGCCACCGGTAAGGAGGTAACCCAGCGTGAAATAGGTGAGCTGCTGGGGATATCACGCAGCTATGTTTCCCGTATCGAGAAGCGGGCTTTATATAAACTGCGGGAAGGATTTGAACGGTCATAAAAGACGAAAAACCGTGCAAATACAGGAAAAGCACGGTGTGACTGTGGGCGTGAAAGGTACATAGGCTGATGCTCAAATTGGTTTAAACAATGATTGTCAGCCGGTACAATATACTATATAATAGGGGAAGGAAAAAAGAATACAAGGCACCGAACCAGAATGGATTGAAAGTGTAAGACAATTCAATCTATTCGTTAAAAATAAGACAAGCAAGGAAGGAAATTTCATGCCGACAATTGAAGAATTGCTCAGGCAGGCTAAGGACGCGGGAGCGTCGGACCTGCATGTAACCGTTGGTGTACCGCCGAAGATGAGGGTTAACGGTCAATTGATCACGATGGATTATCCCCGCATGTTACCGCCCGATACGGCCGCTATCATGAATGAGGTTATGACCGAAAGCCAACGGAACAAATTTGAGGAACGGGGTGAATGGGACATGTCTTTTTCCATTCCGGATTTAGGCCGGTATCGGGTCAATGCCTTTAAGCAAAGAGGCTCCGCTGCCGCTGCCTTCCGCTTGGTCGGAACGCAGGTTCCGTCTCCCGAGGTGCTGGGGGTGCCCCCCTCGGTCATTGATCTTTATCTGCGAAAGAGAGGCTTGGTGCTGGTCACCGGTCCGACCGGTAGTGGTAAGTCTACCACCTTAGCGGCGGTCATCGACAAGATCAATAATAATCGCGAATGTCATGTTATTACCCTGGAGGATCCGATTGAATACCTCCATCAGCATAAGCGGGCGATGGTCAATCAGCGTGAGATCGGTCTTGACAGTCAGAGCTATGCCAATGCACTGCGCGCGGCGTTACGTGAGGATCCCGATGTTATCCTGGTGGGAGAGATGCGTGATTTTGAAACCATCAGTGTTGCGATCACCGCAGCCGAAACTGGGCATTTAGTTTTATCCACCCTACATACGATTGGAGCGGCCAGCACCGTTGATCGTGTTATCGACGTTTTTCCGCCCCATCAGCAGCAGCAGATCCGGGTCCAGTTCGCTAATGTCCTCGAAGCGGTGGTTTCCCAGCAACTGATCCCGACGGCCGATGGCAAGGGACGTTCGGCAGCGTTTGAGGTACTCCATGCCAATCATGCCGTCCGCAATCTTATCCGTGAGGGCAAGTCCCATCAGTTGGTATCGGTCATGCAGACCAACCGCAAGGTGGGGATGATCACGATGGATGATGCCATTATGCAGCTCTACTATGACGGCAAGATCGACCGCGACCAGGCGGTTCAATTTGCCACCGATCCGGATGGGATGGAACGTAAAATCTGAATCGTTTGTGCCGGTAGAGTGGCATATTTGGAAATGTTTGTGCCGGTAAAGAGAAATATTGGTAAGACAATTGGAAATATTTGGGTATTATCGGAAATAGTACTTGCTTTTTTAATAAAAGTCGTCTAAAGTAGAACATATCCCTTCGGACCGGTTCTACTTTTTTGGCTTAGCGCTAATCTACCCCTCTTTATGTGCATCTTAGTTTTTCCTCTTTTTACTGTGAATCCCGCCCTTAATGATCGTAGTCCCATTCAGCATAGATAATTTTGAATTAATCATTAATGATCGCTAAACTATCTTAATCTCCATGCATTTTGCAGATTTTATCGGCTAAACTGCTTGAATAAAAATTTGAAAAATATATGTTTTTTAAACTAAGCGGTCTAAGAAAATACTGATTAAAATCGTGTTTTCTTAGACGCTCCGCGAAAAGTGCACCGATGCGTAACCGATAGTGGCACTTTGTACAGTCGATCGGGCGCGGGAAACGCCTTGCTTACCGTTTCCTATTGGCAATCTTGAATAGTTCTAAATTAAAGCTCAAAAATCCAATAAAACCTTAAAAGTCGAACATAACTTCTAAAAGTCAAACGAAACCGCAAAAAGTCAACTGAAACCGCAAAAAGTCAACCGAAAACGCAAAAAGTCAAACGAAACCGCGAAAAGTCAAATGAAACCTAAAAAAGTCAAATAAAATCCCCAAAAATCAAACGAAACCCCACAAAGTTAAATGAAAATCACATATATTTCAGTAATAAAATCACAAATATTCTGATAAAAATCTTGAAATCAAGTAATTTTAGACGGAAATCTTCAAATAATATACACTTCTGATATCTGGATAAAAATCTCAAATATTATAACTAAAAATCTCGATGATTCTAACTAAAAATCTTGAGGACTCTAACTGAAATCCCCAAAAGTCTGACTAAAAGCTTAAACAATAGCATGCGGAGCGCTAAAGCACAATATTAATCTGCGCGCGATCATAATGGCATTTTTCCCAAGGAAATCAAAAAATAAAAATAAAGAGGAGTTTCTATGTTTGCAGCAATCATATCAGGTGCCATATCGGGCATCCAGAGTTATTTGGTACGGGTGGAGGTCAACGCTTCGGGCGGTTTGCCCTGCTTTGCAATGGTGGGCTATTTGTCGGGTGAGGTAAAAGAAGCGGGAGAGCGGGTACGGGTGGCGCTGCGCAATACCGGGATCACCCTGCCACCGCTCCACTTGACCGTTAACCTGTCACCGGCGCATTTACGGAAGGAAGGAACGGCATTTGATCTGCCGATCGCTATCGGTGTTTTGAC
>JAITWD010000042.1 GCA_031285465.1 Lachnospiraceae bacterium | reverse complement strand
TGTGCATCGGTTTTATATCATAGAAGCATTTTCATGCTATAAAAAATCGCCCCGAAAGACCATCCACCTTCGGGGCAATATCAACCTTCATATTAATTCCCATGCATTTCGCAGATTTTATCTGCGAAACTGCCCGAGTAAAAATTTAAAAATCTATAATTTTTCAAACTAATGTACCGTCCGATCACCATTAGCGATCGATTGGTCAACCTTCGCCTAAGTCTTCCTTCTGGGGAACCTCCACCTTCTTCTCATACCCAGCGAAAATCTGCTCGATCTGGTTCTTGTCCGGTTTTCTGGTCAGACAACTGACCACCGGTACTATCACCAGGCCGGCGATCATGGCAAAGGCGCCGGCATTGATCGGTGAAGCCAGTGCCGCGGGAAAATATTTTCCAAAGAACAGATTGGCCACCATCAGTCCCGAACCGAAGATAAAGCTTGCCCATACCGCTGCCTTAGTGACCCTTTTCCAATACAGGCCATACAGGAAGGGGGCTAAAAACGATCCCGCCAATGCTCCCCATGAAACTCCCATCAGCTGGGCAATGAAAATATTACTGTTCCGGTATTGTGCCACCGCAATGACCACCGAAATACCGATGAAAATTACGATCAGGATCCGGATACACAGGATTTGCTTCTTTTCACTCATATTCTTAATAAAGTTACCCTTTAAGAAATCCAGCGTCAGGGTCGAACTGGAGGTCATAACTAAGGCCGACAGGGTAGACATCGATGCCGACAAGACCAGCACCACCACCAGACCCATCAGCACATCACCCAGATCGGTCAGCATCAGCGGAATGATCGAATCAAAGACGATCGCTCCGGTCGGTGATACCGCCACTCCATCACTATATAACCGCCCAAAACCGCCCAGGAAGTAGCATCCACCGGCAACCACCAACGCAAAAGCGGTGGAAATGATCGTTCCCTTGGATATGGCCTTTTCACTCTTGATCGCATAAAACTTCTGCACCATCTGAGGCAGGCCCCAAGTACCCAACGAGGTCAGGATAACCACCCCTAAAAGATTGATCGGGTCGGGACCAAAGAAGGAGGCAAAAACCCCCGGCTGGGTGCTGGCCACTGGATCCTGTACCGCCGCCAGACCACCGATCGCTTCCATAAAACCGCCGTTACTATTTAAGATTGCCCCAATAATGGCGACGATGCCCACCAGCATGATAATTCCCTGGATAAAATCATTGATGGCGGTCGCCATATAGCCGCCGACGATCACATATATTCCCGTCAGTACCGCCATAATAATGATACATACCGTATAATCAATATCAAAGGCCATCCCGAACAGCCGGGAAAGACCGTTGTAAAGCGATGCTGTGTAAGGGATCAGGAATACAAAGACAATGATCGACGCCCCAATCTTAAGCGCTTTACTGTCAAACCGTTTGCCAAAGAACTCCGGCATCGTGGCACTGCCAAGGTGCTGGGTCATGATCCGGGTCCGACGGCCAAGGATCACCCATGCTAACATCGAACCGATCAGCGCATTGCCGATCCCGATCCAGGTGGATGCCAAACCGTATTTCCAACCAAACTGCCCGGCATAGCCGATAAAAATAACGGCGGAAAAATATGAAGTACCATAAGCAAATGCCGTCAACCATGGTCCGACATTACGCCCCCCCAAAACAAATCCATTTACATTCGTAGCATGTTTCCGGCAGTAAAAACCGATGTAGATCATCACTGCAAAGAAAACCGCCAACATCGTCAGCTTAATTATCATTTTTTTATCCTCTCTTTCCCTTAGCTTATCCACGCTTTTAATTATTTTTTGATTTAGCCCTTTATTTTATCATCGGGGTTAATCATTAGCTTTATTATTAGATTTTATTATTTGGTCCCATTATTTGGTTCTATCTACCGGACCTACCCTTTGATCTGTGCCTCTACCAGACGGCGGCCGCAATATTTTTCACGCAATTTCGGCTTTTCGATCTTACCGGTCGGATTGCGGGGAATCTGGTCAAAGATGATCCGGTGAGGCCGCTTATAGCGGGGCAGGCGGTGACAGAACCCGTCGATCTCCGCCTCGGTACAAGACGCTTCCGGTTTTAACTCAATGATCGCGGCGGTGGTTTCACCCAGACGCTTATCCGGGATCCCGATCACGGCCACATCATGAACAGCGCTGTGCTGACGGATAAAGTCTTCAATCTGGACCGGATAGATGTTTTCTCCACCACTGATAATAACATCCTTTTTACGGTCAACCAGAAATATAAAACCGTCCTCATCCTCCATCGCCATATCACCGGTAAACAACCAGCCATCGGTCAGCACCTCGGCGGTGGCCTGCGGGTCCTTATAGTAACCGACCATCACACCGGGACCGCTGACCGCCAACTCACCGACCTCACCACGGGCTACCTCGGTGCGGCTCTCGGTGACGATCTTAGTCTGCCAGCCGAAGCCGGCAACGCCGATCGCACCGACCTTGTGAATATTTTCCATTCCCAAATGAACACAGCCCGGACCGATCGATTCACTCAAACCATAATTGGTATCATACGCATGGTGCGGAAAATACCCCTTCCACTGACGGATCAGGCTGGGCGGAACCGGTTGCGCACCGATATGCATCAAACGCCACTGGTCAAGCTCATAATCGTCCAGCCTAACCGCACCGCTCTCAATCGCCTCCAGAATATCCTGTGCCCACGGCACCAACAGCCAGACAATGGTACAATGCTCCTGTGAGATGGCATCCAAAATATATTTGGGCTTGGTTCCCTTTAAAAGAACCGCCCTGCTGCCCGCCAGCAGCGAACCGAACCAGTGCATCTTGGCACCGGTATGGTAAAGTGGCGGAATACATAAAAAAACATCCTCCCTGGTCTGGCCGTGATGATTCTGTTCAACCCGACAGGCATGGAGCAAACTTTCATGGGTATGTAAAATAGCCTTAGGAAAGCCGGTCGTCCCCGAAGAAAAATAGATCGCCGCATAGTCGGTCCCCTCCAGTGGCACCGTACTAAACCGGCTGGAACAATTGGCTGCCATCGAATTATAATCCTCAGCAAAGGTCGGACAGTTCTCACCGACATAAAAGAGCAGACGATTGGTGATGATATTGTCGGCAATCTCCTCCACCCGTCCGATAAACTCCGGTCCGAAAACCAAAATATTGATATCCGCCAGTTTGACGCAATACTCTATTTCATCGCTTGCATAGCGAAAATTAAGCGGTACTGCCATCGCGCCGGTTTTAAGGATCCCAAAATAAATCGGCAACCACTCCAGACAGTTCATTAACAGGATCCCGACCTTGTCACCCTTGCCGATTCCCCGTGCCGTCAGCAGATTGGCAAACCGGTTAGCCTTTTCATTAAAAACCTGCCACGATATCTCCCGTCGGTAATAGGACGACGGACTGGGCTCGGTCAACTCATATTCCTTCCAAGTGACCCGCCGGACCTCACTCACCTCCGGATTCACTTCCACAAGACAAATCTCTTCCCCATACTCTTTGCTGTTCTTTTCCAGCAACTCAATAATCGTCATTGGTTTTATCCTTTCACTTTCGCGAGTTAAAGCGTTAATGCTTTTACCTACAAAAGCAACTATACTCTTGTTTACGCCCGAAGTCAAGCAAAATCCCAGCGCACTCCCGATAAACTCCAACATTGCGCCACCTTTCCACCTTTATAAACTCTCCATCATTTTTTCCTGCTTCACATCACTCCATAAAATAGGTACCCCTCTTCCTGTAAAATAAAAAGTGTTCTCCCACAAAATGAGGACCTAAGTCCCTGCCAAATAAAAAAGTCCGGTATCCATCCTTACAGACAATACCGAACCGCCCTAAACCTATTCACCACACCCCATTTATAGACTATCTATGCTCTATCTATGCTCTATCCATACGCCAGCTATACCTATCCATACGCTATCCCCCCTATCTCTTCCTACCGTGTGTCAAAAGTAATCACCAAAAACCTTGCTAAGTCAATATGTACAAAGGGGTTCGACCGCCGGTCGATACCCCTTTGCACATATTGACCTCCACAACCCCTCCACTTTTACACCCGTCCCTCACCTACTCAAAAAAATCCACCCCGGCACGTCCCAGCACATTGATCGCCGCCTCCAGATCGGACGTCTTGATCGCCAATGCCGCTTCATCGGTACCGGTACAAAGCGCATACATATACTCAATATTGATACCGGCACTACAGATCAAGGTTAGAACCTTCTGCAACGCCCCCACCTCATGCGGCATTCTGA
>JAITWD010000249.1 GCA_031285465.1 Lachnospiraceae bacterium | reverse complement strand
GTTTAGGAACACCGGGATGTTCATCTTCAAATGAATATGATTTGAATTGCAGAATGTTCCAGTCTTGGTAAGACTCCTTGATTTCTTCATCATCGGCTAAACCCACCGCAAAAGGTGCGATGTCGGGAGTGGCAGGAATACTATTTGTGAAAAGCTGAATGATATGTATACCACCAATATTCGTGTTTTCTTTCGCCTTTTGTAATAAGGATTTCCAATCTGCCTTGTCCACAAAATGCAAAGTACCAAAAGAAAAGACCAAATCATATGCTTTTTCAAATTGGAATCGCCGTAAATCTTGTACCCAGGCATTAACAGAAAGCTCTTTTTTATGAGAAATTCGCATAAACTTTGCTATCGCATTTTCAGAAAAATCAAAGGCATCAATATTTTGAAAACCTTTGCTTGAAAGATACAGTGAATTTTTTCCATCTCCACAGCCGATATCTAAAATTTGCCACCATTTTTGAAACAAGTGCTCGTAATCAAGAATTGTTGCATTGGGTTCTACTCCAAAAGTTGAAGTAGAATCGTTCAAATATGATTCTTCCCAGAAAGGTATGTTCATATATATTCGCTCCTTGGTCTATTCCGTTTATTTTCTTTAGAGAAACGCTGATTTAATCAGTGTTTCCTTAGGTGTCATCCGTATGGACGTTTTTTTTGTTCCTGTGACAATTTTTCCACTTGACCGGCACGTTCTATAACAGAGCGTGCAATCTCCGTCCGGCGGGCGTGGTCAATCTCTCTGGATAGGGAGAAGATTTCCATGATTTCATCGTTTAATCTTTCCAGAGTATCCATATTGAACCAGCTAAGATCATCTATTAGCTTTAGCTGCTCATCGGGGTTTTTACGGAAAGGCTTGCTTTCAATGGAGGAGCCGACTCGTTGCGTGTTGTACCACAAAGACGTACCGCTGTCGAACACCGGTGCAAGACCAGTCCATTGGAGCGTCTCGGCATTCCGCACACAGCCAAAGTTGTTCCAATGCCGATCTTCGTTGGCGATCATATAATCCACCGTGAGCATTTTATCCATTTCTGCCTTGATGTTTGGGATGCCCAGCATTTCACAGCAGGCAAAGAAATGATCTCGCAAGTTACGGTCATTCGGTTGTTTCTGCGTTTGCAGAATACGCCGCGCCGGAATCAGTTCGGTTTCAGGCGTAATGAAGTTTTCACATAGGCTGTACGGTTTTTCTCCTTCTATCGTCAGAGTGTAGTCTACATGACTGATATCCAATCGACGCATAAGACTGCTGGCAACGACCTCGTTGAACGGTTCCTGCTGATAAACGCCGCTGCCGCCTTTCATCAGATATCGTTTGCCGTCAGCGATTACCCACTTTTTCCGTAGCCAGCCATCCGAAGTATTGTCCGGTGACATCAGGCTGATGCGGGCGGGGGCGGGCGGTTCATGTCCGAACAATATTTCGCCAATATCTTTTGAGAAATCATTCTGGAAAAAGTTGATATTTCCCCAACTAAGTTCCGACCCCTTGGGGCAAATCCAATATTGATCGGACAGGGAAAGTCCGAAACATTTTTCCAACAGAAGGGTAGGCGTTGCAATGCCAATGCTCTGGAGTGCCGCATCAAGTCCGGAACGACCGGCGGGAATGGAGCGTCCCGTCCACCAATCATTGAGGGCTTTTCGGTCAATCCCTGTCTTAAAAATGCCGATACCGGTCGGCAAATGGCGTTGGTCGTATATTTTCCGTGATTTTGCAATATATCCTGTCTCGTCAATTACCATATCCACAACAGGTTGGTTCTTATGCATCAGAGTGTAGTCCAAAGTTGCCGCCCCCTTTCCAATCATTGTATTCAGTATATCATGCATGGGCATCTCATTCAATTCCAATTGGCTGTAGCGCTCAGATAGACGAATTTGGCTCGAAGATCGACGTGGGAAACAACCTTCAAAATTAAATAAAACCACGAGCCATAGAAAAGTGTTGGGTAAATGCTGGTAACGAAGATTTTACCAATCAAAAAGGGTTTCCGCTAACGCGGTAACCCTTTAAAATGTGGACCAAATGCGGATAACAGGACTTGAACCTGCACGGTCGCCCACCAGAACCTAAATCTGGCGCGTCTGCCAATTCCGCCATATCCGCATAATGCCTAACCATTTATTTTTAGCACATTTTTGCGGTTATGTCAAATGTTTTCGTGTTAACCTATTATTTTCGTCTCGGTGCTAACCTATTATTTTCGTTGGACACCTATTACTTCATCGGGAACGATTGCATGTATGAAAATTTATGTAGGGAAACGCTGATTTAATCAGTGTTTCCCTACATTCAGTCGGTCGCATATCTGGAAACAAACTGGATATACTATGAACGGAAGTTATGGTTCCCAATAATTAGCGCATAATTAACGCAAAAATTAGTATACAGGTACTGGTAAGGAAGGGTTAATATTATGATTGAATATGAAGAGATACCGCTTGGACTGAGCTTCGGTCTGGCGACTAATATGAAGGCTTCAGCGGCATATGGAGAGATGGGTGACACCGAAAGGAAGCGATTGATCGAGGCGGCCAGACAGGCAGGTACCAAGGCCGAAATGGAGGCACTGGTCAATCGGCTGGGAAGGGGGATGTGGTGAAGTGGATTATATAAATGCTTTCTGGGTTGGAGGCTTGATCTGCGTAGTCGTACAGATTTTAATGGATAAGACCAAGCTTATGCCAGGGCGAATAATGGTACTGTTAGTTTGTGCCGGTGCGGTCATCAGCTTTTTTAACTGGTATCAGCCGTTTGTGGATTTTGCCGGTGCCGGTGCATCGGTACCGTTACTGGGGTTTGGCCATATATTAATGAAGGGGGTAAAAAAGGCGGTGGACGAAGAAGGTCTGCTGGGGTTATTTTCCGGCGGCTTCAGTGCAGGAGCGGTGGGGTGTTCAGCGGCGCTGATCTTTGGTTACCTTGCCAGTCTGGTATTTAAACCGAAGATGAAGAAATGAAATCTTGACGTACAATCACCTATCAGCTACTATAAGTGATAGAGGTTCGGGGAAAATGAACCTACAGGAGGAGATAGTAATGAGTAAACACGGACAGACGGTCAAGGGGGAGACCGGATCGGAGGGTATCGTAGATGCCCGGCAGTTGGGGCGGCCCAAGATGCTTGTTTTAGGAGTACAACATATGTTTGCAATGTTTGGAGCAACCGTTCTGGTGCCTGCATTAACCGGTCTTAATGTATCAACGACCTTGTTATTTGCCGGATTAGGAACGCTGTTGTTCCATTTTTTAGCTAAAGGAAAGGTTCCGGCATTTTTGGGCTCGTCATTTGCTTTTCTTGCCGGATATGCCGCGATCGCACCAAAGGGCGATCCCCGGTTACTACCCTATGCTTGCTTTGGGGTGGCTTGTGCGGCATTGATCTATTTTATCATGGCAGTCTTGGTCAAAATATTTGGTGGCGCCCGGGTGATGCGTTTTTTCCCGCCGATCGTTACCGGACCGATCATCATTGCAATTGGCCTAAACCTGTCCCAGACGGCCATCGACAGTTGCGCCGATAACTGGGGTCTGGCACTGGTGGCGATTGCCATTATTGTGGTCTGTAATATATGGGGCAAAGGGATGATTAAGATCATACCGATCATTTTAGGGGTTATCGGTTCCTATCTTTTCGCGGCAGCAACCGGTAACGTCGACTGGCAGCCGGTTAGGGAGGCCGCATGGTTTGGCCTGCCGATCCATTTGGATCAAACGGTATTCTCACTGTTTGGCAATGCCGATAAGACCCTGCTGATCAATGCGGTGATCACCATCATGCCGATTGCACTGGCAACCGTTGTTGAACATATTGGTGACATTTCTGCCATCTCATCTACGGTTGGTAAAAATTTCATCCGTGACCCGGGTCTGCACCGCACCCTCGCCGGTGACGGTCTGGCGACCATGATCGCCGCCCTGTTCGGCGCACCGGCTAACACCACCTACGGCGAAAATACCGGCGTCTTAAATCTGACCAAGGTATTTGATCCACGAGTTGTCAGAATAGCGGCACTGCTCGCCTGCCTGTTTTCCTTTTCGCCTAAGCTGGGTAGTGTGATCACTTGCATGCCAACTGCGACGATGGGGGGCGTTTCACTGGTCCTATACGGGATGATCGCAGCGGTGGGAGTACGTAACATCGTAGAAAATAAAGTTGATTTTACCAAAAGCCGTAACGTGATCATTGCCGCGTTAATTTTAGTCCTTTCCATCGGCATTAAATACAGCGCTGCCGGCGCGATCACATTTGTAATCGGTTCATTGACCATCAGTCTTTCCGGACTGGCGATCGGTGCACTGATCGGTATACTGCTCAATGCATTTTTACCCGGTAAAGACTATAAATTTGACGAAGAGAAGCCCGATGACACCAAGGTCAACTTTCAGATTTAACCAACGGGCGGCATTTTATTGCCGCCTTTTCTTATATCATAGAAAATGCTCCTATGATATTCTAAGGAAACACTGATTAAATCAGTATTTCCTTAGACGCTGTAAAAATAAACGGAAATATGGAGAAATGAGAATTGGGTGGAAAATTAAGTGATATTGATTGCTTTATCCTTGATATGGACGGAACGATTTACCTGGGAGAGCGGTGGATCGACGGAGCATTGGATTTTTTGCAGGCAGTGGAAGCGGCGGGGCGGCAATATGTCTTCCTGACCAATAATTCTTCCCGCAATGCCGCCGTATACGTTGCGAAACTGGCGCGAATGGGCCTATCCATCGCCCGCGACCGGATCATAACCTCCGGACAGGCAACGATTGATTATTTAGAGCGACATTACCGCGACCAGAAGGTTTTCCTGCTAGGCAACGAGCTTTTGCAGACCGAATTTACCGAGGCGGGGATACAACTGACCGATAAAGACCCGGAAGTGGTGGTGGTGGGTTTTGATACCAGCCTTGACTACGGCAAATTATGTAAGGTATGTGATCTGGTACGGTCAGGACTGCCCTATCTGTCGACCCACCCCGACTTCAATTGCCCGACCGAAACCGGATTTATCCCTGATGCCGGTGCGATCCATGCCTTTATCCATGCTTCGGCCGACCGTTATCCCGACCATATTATCGGCAAGCCCAATCGTGCGATCATGGATTACCTTCTTGAACGCACGAAAGCAGTACGCAGTCGGACCGCAATGGTCGGTGACCGCCTCTATACCGATGTCGCTGCTGGCGTTAACAGTGGAATGACAGGAATCCTTGTCCTAAGCGGAGAGGCAGGATGGGACGATGTGGAACGCTCGGAAATAAAGCCCCACTTTATCTTTGATTCGGTCAAAGAGATGATCGGGGAGTTGTGAAATTTTCCAAACCAACGACAGGAGAAATAAACATTGGGATTACAGTTTTGCTTTGGTGCAGCCGGTGCAGGCAAGAGCCGGCGGTTACATCAGGATATCATCGATTGGTCGCTGCGTGAACCGGAGCGTAGTTTTTTGTTGGTGGTACCCGACCAATTCACCATGTATACCCAGATGGAGCTGGTCAAGCACCACCCCCGTCGCGGACTGCTTAATATAGACGTGGTCAGCTTCGGTCGAATGGCCCACCGGATCTTTGCCGAGGTGGGCGGCGATCACCTAAAGGTGCTGGATGATACCGGCAAAAGTCTCGTTTTGCGAAAACTGGCGGCCAATCTCAAAAAGGAATTGCCGGTGATCGGTAAAGGACTTGCCAAGCCGGGTTATATTGCCGAAGTAAAATCTGCCATTTCCGAATTTATGCAATATGGCATCGGTCCGGTACAGCTGCAGGAGCTGGTGACCTTTTCCGCCGGTCGGGGCGTATTGTTGGCAAAACTAACCGACCTGCAACGACTTTATCAAGAATTCTTAACCTCTATCAACGAGCGGTTTATGACCACCGAAGAAACACTCGACCGGATGCGGATGGTACTGCCACAATCGGGGTGGGTCCGGGATAGTGTGGTGGTGTTTGATGGTTTTACCGGTTTTACCCCACTTCAGTACCGGGTGATCGGGGAAATGATGGG
>JAITWD010000243.1 GCA_031285465.1 Lachnospiraceae bacterium | reverse complement strand
TACCATGAAAACAAATGTCCTGATAGCTATAGAAACTATGGTGAATGGAGCGATAGACCTAATAAACCAGCTTATAAATGCGGCGAATGCGGTATTAGACACTGGAATCGAAGTAATCCAAAAAGTAACCTTTGGAGCTGAAGCGGCAGTCGCAAGCGAAGCCAGCAAGCGGGCGCGAGCAGCCGCTCTTGTCGATCAACAAAACGAGACAGAAAAAGCGATCAAAGAGCGGGAAAATAACCTTAATAAAATGAAAGAGGATACTATCAACGCATTGAAAGAGCGGCTACGGGAGATTGCGGAAGCTAGAGCTGATGCTGCCGCCGGAACAGGAACTGACGGAGGTGGACATGCGATAAACCCAGGGGATTACATTGGCAACGCAGGAGGTGCGGGTGATATCGGCAGCAATGTTGGTGATATTGCAGACAATACTGGCGCGATTGCCGACGCAATGGAGATTACCACGGAAGAATTAAAATATCTCCGGGATATCGCCGAGCGGGAAGCCATAAACCGGTATACGACAGCGGAAGTTAATATTGATATGTCCGGAATGAAAAATACGTTGAACAACAACAGTGATGTTGACGGATTTATAAATCAGATAACTTTTGCGATTAACGAAACTATAAAATCCAATGCGCAGGGGGTACACGCTTAATGTCTAAAAAGAGTACGTATAATTTTTACCTGAAAAAGATGTTGCTGCCGATTTCGCCGCCCAAAATGCAAATTAAGATTAATAGTGGAAACAAAACAATTAATTTAATAAATGATGGTCAGGTAAGTCTGCTGAAAGAAACGGAGCTGACGGAAATTGAATTTGAGTTTGAAGTGCCGCAAATGAAGTATCCTTACGCTAAATATAAAAAAGGTTTTGTGCGGGCTCAATACTATCTGGATTACTTGGAGAATTTGAAAAGTAAGAATAAGCCATTCCAATTCATCGTTTTCCGGAGTCTGCCGACCGTAAAATACACAAAGCCAAGCAAGTCAGGTTATATATCTGCCAACATAATCACAGTAGGCGACAAAATAAAAACCAATATGCGGGTTACACTGGAAGATTATACGATTACAGAGGACGCAAAGAACGGCTTTGACTTTACTATTAAGGTGAAGTTGAAACAGTACCGGGAATATAAAACTAAGACAGCCAAAATAAAGGTTGTCAAAGATAAACCAAAGGCAAGCACAGAAAAAACAAGGGAAACCGACAACGCGCCGCAACCAGCGGCAGCGCAGCAGTACACTGTCGTCAAAGGGGATTGTCTATGGGCTATCGCGAACCATTTTTATGGTAATGGAAGCCTTTATTCAATCATTTACGACGCCAATGTTGCCGTGATTGGTGGCAACCCGAACTTGATATATCCCGGCCAGGTACTTACAATACCGGCAATTTAAGGTAGGACCAATATGAATGTAGAATTATTGATTTACTCAAACGATGATAAAAAAACCTATATCCCGATTGTAGAAGAGGGGATTGACCTGAGCTTGGAGCGCAGGAGTGCCCCTGGCAAACTTGAGTTCAAGGTGATTAAGGATAAAATAATAGGATTTTCAGAGGGCGCGCCGGTTCGATTGAAAGTGGATGGTAAGCCTGTTTTTTTTGGTTGGGTATTTAGTAAAAAACGGGATAAAGACCAGATTATAACCGTGACCGCATATGATCAGATTCGGTATCTGCAAAATAAAGATACTTATGTGTATGAAAATAAGACCGCCAGCCAGTTTATTAAACAATTGGCTGGTGATTTTAATTTACAGACCGGCAACATAGAGGACACAGGCTATATAATCCCGTCACGCGTGGAAGAGGATACCGCCCTACTGGATATGATTGAAAATGCACTTGACCTGACTCTGGAAAACAAGAAAGAAATGTACGTACTGTACGATGACTTCGGCAAACTGGCCTTGAAAAATATTGCAAATATGAAGATTGGCAACGAGAAAAAGAGTACTTATCTGATGTTTGATGATGAAACCGCAGAGAATTTTGAATACGAATCTTCCATCAATCAAGACGTTTACAACAAGATTAAACTGACCTATGACAATGAGGAAACAGGAGTCAGAGAAGTCTATATTGCGCAGGATTCCAGCAACATAAATAAGTGGGGTATACTCCAATATTTTGAAACGCTGCAAAAGAATGAAAACGGGGCGGCGAAAGCTAATGCCCTTTTATCGTTATATAACCAGAAAACAAGAAACTTAAAAATTACTCATGCCATCGGTGATACCAGAGTGCGGGCCGGGAGCATGGTGGTAATTAACTTGAAATTAGGAGATATCAATATCAAAAATTTTATGCTGGTGGAAAAAGTGAAACACACATTTAAACTGAATGAACACTACATGGATTTAACTTTGAGAGGGGGCGAATTTATTGCCTAATGTAAATGAACTGACCAAAACAATAAAAATGGTGGCCCTGGGGGCCGTAGAAGCAAGCAAACCGGTTAATGTGCTGCTAGGTAGGGTTATAAGCAATAATCCGCTGCAAATCCGGATTGATCAGAAAATGTTGCTGGGGGAGAAACAATTGATAGTGGCTGGGCAATTACAGCAGCATGACATTACCATAACCGACCAATTAACAGGCGAAACTAAGCAGATAACCATACATGGCGGCCTATCTGCGGGAAGTAATGTAATCCTGATCCGGCAGCAAGGCGGGCAGAAATATGTTGTGGTGGATAAAATATGATTCCGGGCGATAATGGTTTCTTAAGTGAGGATTTTGAGATCGAAGATCAGCCAACCTACACATACAAAATGAGCGGTGATCAAATACAAGGCTATGCGGATAATTTGGAAGCCATGAAACAGGTTATTTACAAGATTATCCATACAGAGAGATACCAGTATCCAATGTATTCTTGGAATTACGGAACAGAACTGAGTGATCTATATGGAGAGCCGGTATCTTATGTGGTACCAGAATTGGAACGCAGAATAACAGAAGCCCTGCTCTGGGATGACCGGATAACAGAAGTGAGTGATTTCGAATTTGATCTCACTAATAAAGGTGTCATTTCGGTAACTTTTAATGTGCAGACAGTTTTCGGCACCCTGAAATCAGAAGCAGAGGTGAGTATTTAATGTATGAAGATATAACATATGAGGTTGTTTTAGGCCGGATATTAGACCGGATATCAGATAAATTTGATAAGCGGGAGGGGGCGATTATCTACGACACCGCATCACCAACGGCGATCGAGCTGCAGAACCTTTACGTTGAGCTTGACAATATATTAAAAGAGTCATTCGGAGCTACTGCATCCCGAGATTATCTGATACTCAGATGCCAAGAGCGAGGGATTATGCCATATCCTGCCACCAACGCTGTATTACAAGGAGAATTTATCCCTGTTACCATAGATATGACCGGAAAGAGGTTTAATATTGATGCGCTTAACTATACTGTAATCGGTATGAGTTCCGCAGGAGTCTACCGGGTACAGTGCGAAACGGCCGGAGTAATCGGCAACCAATTTCTGGGAACGATGACGCCAATTGATTACGTAAGCGGATTGGAAACAGCCCAACTTACTGCGGTACTTATACCGGGCGAGGACGAAGAGGACACGGAGGCTTTGCGGCAGCGGTATTTTGATAGTTTTGGTATAAAGGCATTCGGCGGTAACAGGCAGGACTATATCGACAATGTTAATGGAATATCTGGTGTGGGAGCATGCAAAGTTGAAAGGGTGTGGAATGCCGATATACAGCCGGCCGGCATGATTCCGTCTGAAAATGTGCAAACATGGTATGCCGGCATTATTGATACTCTGGATGCAGAGACTTCGACGTGGATTACCAATGTTTACATGGCAGGGCTGGCTGGAAAACTGACCACTGGTGGAACGGTGCTAATAACTTTAATTGATG
>JAITWD010000236.1 GCA_031285465.1 Lachnospiraceae bacterium | reverse complement strand
CGCTCAAAGCCCAGACCAAAGCCGGCATGTCGTGCCGTACCAAACCGACGCAGATCCAGGTAAAAGTCATAGTCCTTTTCGCGTAACCCAAGTTCCTTCATTCGTCCGGTCAACCTATCATAATCCTCTTCCCGCTGACTGCCACCGATGATCTCCCCCACTCCCGGCACCAGACAATCCATTGCCGCAACCGTCCGGCCATCATCATTTAGCTTCATGTAGAAGGCCTTGATATCCTTCGGGTAGTCGGTCACAAATACCGGCCGCTTAAACTCCTGTTCGGTCAGGTAACGTTCATGCTCGGTCTGCAGATCTTTACCCCACGCAACTTTATATTCAAATTTATCATTATGTGCCTCCAGTAGCTTGACCGCTTCGGTGTAAGTAATCCGCGCAAAGTCAGCCTTAACAACATTATCAAGGCGCTCCAGAAGACCCGGATCGACAAATTGATTAAAAAAGGCCATTTCTTCCGGTGCATACTCTAATACATAGTTGATCAAGTATTTTAACATCCGTTCGGCCAGATCCATATCATCATTAAGATCGGCAAAAGCCATCTCCGGTTCGATCATCCAAAATTCTGCCGCATGGCGTGCGGTATTGGAATTCTCTGCCCGAAAGGTCGGTCCAAAGGTATAGATATTCTTAAATGCCATGGCGAAGGTCTCACCGTTTAACTGGCCACTTACCGTCAGATTGGTTTCTTTGCCAAAAAAGTCGCGAGCCACATCAATCCCGCCCTCCGGTGTTGTCGGCAGTTCCTTTAGGTCAAGGGTGGTCACCCTAAACATCTCACCGGCACCTTCACAATCACTACCGGTGATGATCGGGGTGTGTACATAAATAAAGTCCCGCTCCCGGAAGAATTGATGAATGGCAAATGCCAACAGCGAACGAACCCGAAAAACCGCCTGAAAGGTATTGGTCCGGGGGCGCAGATGGGAAATGGTCCGCAGGTATTCAAATGAATGACGCTTTTTCTGTAACGGATAGTCGGATGCCGATTCTCCTTCCACTATCACCGATACCGCCTGTAGCTCAAAGGGCTGACCGGCATCGGGCGTTGCCGTCACCACCCCCGTAACGATCACCGCCGCACCCACGTTCAACCTGCCAATGGCGGTAAAATTACTTAGATGATCGTCATAAACCACCTGCAATGATTCAAAAAAGGTTCCGTCGTTGACCACCAGGAAACCAAAAGTCTTCGAATCCCTGCGACTGCGCAACCATCCGCAAATGGTCACCTCTTTACCAATATGGTCGCTATGATGACGAAATAATTCCTTGATGTTTACCGCCCGTTGCATATTTGATAATCCACTTTCATTATGAGACATATCTGCTATCTGCCTTTCTTTACACACTTGGTTCTTAACCATTTATTGCCTTTATTTTTAGGGAAATGCTGATTAAGCGTTTCCCGCGCCGGATTTGTGGCACGAAGTGCCAATTTTCACTTCAAATCTGTGCGCATCCCGCGGAGCGTCTAAGGAAACACTGCTTTAATCAGTGTTTCCTTAGGTTGATCACTAACTTATTCATATCTTTGATTTTGACGATCACATCATCCGTTGCCCATTGATCGTCAACCGAAATTGTAAACCAAGCTTTTCCGCCGCCTTACGGCATAGAATCATTCTACCCAGAAAAATTTCAAAATAATCCATGACTGCACACACCTGGGTATCAATAGCTAACTGCAGCTCAATATATTGATCCCTTTCCACCTGCAAGTGAGAATCCTTAACCGAAAAATTAACCCGGTCATGAATATCAAAGGTGGCTCCATCCTGATTGCGTACCCTGGTACACCGGACATCGGTCTTATCGGCCAATATAAGCGCCGCCGCGACCGGATTGACCGGAAAGGCGGTTGCTTCATCATGATTACCGATCGCCGTCACAATCGTAGCTATCTCCCCCGGATCACCATTCATCTGATCAAGGATCCTAAAGGCCATAACTGCACCGCTTTGGGCATGATCCACCCGATTGACCACATTACCGATATCATGAAGATAACCGGCGATGCATGCCAATTCTATTTCCCGTTCATCAAAGCCCTGTATCCGTAAGATCTCACCTGCCGTCTCCGCCACCTTGCGGACATGGGCAAAACTGTGTTCGGTATAGCCCATTGCCAGAAGCGATTGATCAGCTTTTTCGATATATATTCGGATCTTTTCGTTCTGGGTGATATCTTTATATAAAATACGCATAATTATGCCTCCATCGGTTCATCCTATGTACTAATTTTTTTCATTATAGCACGCTTTTTTCCTTTTTTCTATTGACACCGCTTTTTTTTTATGTTAAGCATAATTAATAGTGATAAAACTTTGGCAGGACCCCTCCGTAAATGAACCTCACCGGAAAATCTTAAAAGAGATTTCACGCCGTGGCTGAAAGCGTGGATTAAGAAAGTAGTCGGATGGCAACACCTATCAATTGAACAATTCCATAACGCAACAAGTCGGGCGCTTATTGCGCTAATGCAGGGTGGCACCGCGGGCAACAGCTCGTCCCTCAGAAATATTTTCTGAGGGCGTTTTTATTTGCCCTGATCTAAGGAAATGCTGATGATAATAGACAACGTACCGGTCTAAGCCGGCTCAAAGGAGGATTTATTTATGAACAAGTACCGTACACACCATTGTGATCAACTGCGAAAGGAGCATGTTGATACCGCCGTTCGTCTGGCCGGTTGGGTTGATACCATCCGCGATCATGGCGGAGTTCTTTTCATTGACTTAAGGGATCACTATGGCACTACTCAGGTGGTCGTTTATGATGATACGCTTTTGAAAGGGGTGGGCAAGGAGGATGTGCTGTCAGTTGCCGGTACGGTCCGTGAACGGGATGCTGCCACCGTCAATGCCAAAATCGGCACCGGTGAGGTGGAATTAAAGGTGGAGCAATTGGAGGTTCTTAGTCACTCGGTCCGCCAACTGCCTTTTGATATCAGTGAATCCACCGCAACCCGCGAGGATGTGCGGCTCAAATATCGTTTTCTCGATCTTCGTAATCCTAAAATGCATAACAATATCGTTTTGCGGGCAGAAATCACCCACTTTCTACGGGAAAAAATGCGTTCATTGGGTTTCCTTGAAATCCAGACCCCGATCCTAACCTCCTCCTCACCGGAAGGCGCCCGGGATTATCTGGTTCCTAGTCGTAAGCATCAGGGAATGTTCTATGCCCTACCCCAGGCACCGCAACAGTTCAAGCAATTATTGATGGTGTCCGGTTTTGATAAATATTTCCAGATTGCTCCCTGTTTTCGCGATGAAGATGCCCGTGCTGACCGGTCACCCGGCGAATTTTATCAGTTGGATTTTGAAATGGCCTTCGCCACTCAAGAGGATGTTTTTGCGGTCGCTGAAGATGTTTTATATAATACCTTCCTGAAGTTTAGTCCCGGCAAAGCAGTCTCGCCGGCCCCCTTTAGGCGGATTCCCTATGCCGAGAGTATGGCGCGCTACGGCACCGACAAACCCGATCTGCGCAATCCTTTGTTGATCGAGGATCTGACCGACTTCTTTAAAGAGGTGGACTTTGCTCCTTTCCGCAACAAACCGGTTCGTGGTATCGTAGCCAGGAATTGCGCCAGTTCTTCCAAATCTTTCTTTGAAAAAATGCTTGTTTTCGCCACTGAGATCGGCATGAAGGGCCTGGGCTATATTTCGGTACTTACTGGGATGGAGCTTAAAGGACCGATTGTCAAATTCCTTTCTGAGGCGCAGCAGGCCGAGATGATCAAGCGACTGGCGTTGACCGAGAATGATACCTTGTTCTTCATCTCCGATGTTGCCAAATTGGTGGATGGTCTTGCCGGTCAGATTCGAAGTGAGCTGGGTAAACGGCTTAACTTGATCGATCAGACCAGTTATGAATTCTGTTTTATTACCGACTTTCCAATGTTTGGTCTCAGTGAAGAAACTGGCGAACTGGAATTTACTCACAATCCCTTTTCAATGCCGCAGGGTGAGATGGAGGCCCTTGAGACGATGGATCCGCTCACCATCAACGCCTATCAGTATGATATCGTCTGCAATGGTGTGGAGCTGTCCTCCGGTGCGGTGCGTAACCATCGCCCCGACATTATGCTGAAAGCCTTCACACTTGCCGGATATAAACAAAGTGATATTGAAGATAAATTCCCCGCGCTCTTTAATGCCTTCCATTATGGTGCCCCCCCTCATGCCGGAATGGCACCGGGACTGGACCGGATGGTCATGCTACTCACCGAACAGGAAAGTATCCGGGAGGTCGTCGCCTTCCCCTTAAACGGTAACGCCCAGGATCTCCTGATGGGTGCTCCCGGTGAGGTAACCGAGCAACAATTACGCGAGGTTCATATTAAACTCCGGTAAATACTGGCAATAACCACTAATTATAAGATGTCTTAAAGATTAGGGAAACACTGATTAAATCAAAGTTTCCCTAAATAAAACGGAAACCGCTTAAAACCATTGAAAGTTATAAAACTAATAAAAGCAGAAAGGTTGAAAACAATGTCAAACATTACCGAATATGCCGCCATTGAACGATTAGCACTAACCGATTCAGAAACCGACCTTATTTCCGCCAAAGCTAACTATCTTGAGGAGGGCTTTGCTGCCCTGGCTTCGGTGGATACAAGTGCCTTAGCACCACTCGTTACGGTATTAGCCGTAGAATCGGTCCTGCGTGAAGATGTATCCACAAAAATGTTGTCCCGGGAAGATTTGCTGGCAACCGCACCGGAACAGTACGACGGTTATTTTCAAGTGCCCAAAACACTTGAATAGGAGGAAAATTATATGGAACTTAAACTTAAGCTATATTTGCAGGAAAGTATTATGCAAAAAGGACACGAAGCCAATGCCGGTTCTACGATCTTAAAGGGCTTTATCTCCCCCTTTGATGCTGCCGTGGTTGAACGCTCCTCCGCTGCCAGCATAGACATTGCCGGACGGGTGTCGGTCGATGAATTCAGTGTCTTAACTATAACCGATGATCAGCCGGAAGAAATAACCCCGGCGGTTGAGCGGGTAGTTGCCGATTTATCCGGTGAAGCCGGTCCGGCCACTGCCGTCCTCTGTAACGATCTTTTTGGCAAGGTCCGGCGTCAGGCGGCTGCCCATAATCTTTATTATTTACAGCCCAGTTATGGAACGGTATCCCGTTACGGACTTATCCCGAGTGCTTCATCAATGGATCAAATCGGTATTCTCACCTCCAATCTAACCGACGCCTTTATGTTATTAACCAAACTGGCGGGCAAGGATGAACGTGACGGTGCCATGTATCCGGAAACCGCTTATGATTACGGGATAAATAGCGATTCCCATAAAGATAAAGACGGCACCGGACATACCCCGATCCGTCTGGCCTTTCCTTCTAATGTCTGGGCTAAAAAGGCCGATTCCTCTGCGTGCACCGCCTTATTTACTGAACAACCGGATCGGTTTGACATCGTTTCCTGCGAATTAAAGTACTTTGAACTTTTTCGTCAAGTCCTCTATATCCTAAGCTGTGCGGAAATTTGTAATAATACCAATCGCTATGACGGGATAAAATTTGGCTACCGCAGTCCCAATTATAAAAGCATTGGCGATTTATATGTCAATTCCCGCAGTGAAGCACTGGGGCTTGATGCAAAACTGACCATTATCATGGGCGCTAAGGTTCTGGCACAAGAAAATTATACCCCGCTATATGAGCAGGCAATGAAAATAAGGCGATTGATCAAAGAGGCGGTTAATTTTAGCGATTACGATGTGATCGCCCTGCCCACCAGTCTGAGTGGTGAGCCCTATGAAGAGTCGGCATTACATGCCCTGACCGCCCTTGCCGGACTGCCCTCCATTACATTGCCCGAAGGTGGCGGCATTCAACTGATCGCAAACAGTAAACGAGAGGATCTTCTCTATCGTGCATGGGAGGTACTAAAAGTATGAACTATGAGGTAGTAATGGGACTAGAAGTCCATGTGGAACTGGCAACCGAATCCAAATTGTTTTGCTCCTGTTCGGCCAAGTTCGGTGCCGATGCCAATGAAAATGTTTGTCCTGCCTGTGCCGGAATGCCGGGTATGCCTGCCGTTACCAATAAAAGAGCGGTAGAACTGGGGATTGCCGCCGCCCTCGTTACCAACAGTAAAATCACCGAGGTCATGAGCTTTGACAAGAAGAACTATTTTTATCCCGACCTGCCCACCGGCTATCAGATTACCCAGCTATATGCTCCGATCTGCACCAACGGTTCGGTGGAGATTGAAACGACCGCCGGCAAGAAGATTATTACCCTTAAACAGATCCATATTGAAGAGGATGCCGGCAAATTGGTACATGATCACCGGACCGGCACTACCCTGGTGGATTTTAACCGGACCTCGGTTCCTTTGACCGAGATAGTCAGCAATCCCGATTTCCGCACCGCCGATGAGGTGGTTGCCTATCTGGAAAAACTGCGCTCTTTGTTGAGCTTTGCCGGTGTCTCCGACTGTAAGATGCAGGAAGGTTCGATGCGCTGTGACGTAAATATTTCGGTGCGTGAAGCCGGCTCCTCACAATTGGGCACCCGAACCGAGATCAAGAACATGAACTCGCTCAAAGCTATTGTGCGTGCCATTGAATATGAATCACAACGTCATATTGATGCGCTTTCGACTGGCAGTGAGGTTCTGGTTCAGGAAACCCGCCGCTGGGATGACAATAAAGGCGAGACCTTCTCCATGCGCGGCAAGGAAAATGCCACCGACTATCGCTATTTTCCCAATCCCGAGCTGATGCCGGTACGGATCGATGCCGCCTGGATAGAAGCGGTACGCAATGAACTTCCCGAATCGGCAGCGGATAAATTTGCCCGGATGACTGGGGAAATGGGCTTAAGTGAGTATGACAGTCGGATCATCACCGGCAGCAAGAATTTATCCGCCATCTTTGATGAAACCTTGCGATTCTTCAACCGCCCCAAGGATGTAGTCAACTGGATAAACGGTGAACTGTTAAGCATTGCCGGCGGAGATAATAAGGGCAGCGATGATATAAACATTGATTGTGAGCGGTTTGCCCGCTTGATCGGTCTGGTCGATAGTAATACCATCAACCGCACCATCGGCAAGGAACTATTGGTTAAGGTGCTTAAAGACGGGATCGATCCGGAAGCTTATATTGCGGAACATCAATTGGGTAATATCACCGATACCGGCTTTTTGGAGCAACTGGCTGATGAAGCACTGGCTGAAAATGAACCTTCGGTCAAGGAATATTTGGAAGGTAACCAAAAGGTCATCGGTTTTCTGGTCGGACAGATCATGCGTAAAGCCGAGAAAAAGGCCGATCCAAAAGCGGTTAATGAGTTGGTACAAAAAAAGCTTTCCGCGCTACACTAAAATTTAGATTTACGGTATCTTGTTCCGTAGCGTATAGAAGAAAGAAACAGTAAAGCGGACACCTCACATTGCGAAAAGTGTCCGCTTTTGTTAGGCGGATTTATTGTGCATTATAAATTACCAACTATTACGATTGCTCAACTATATTTCTACCGAATCTCCGCAAGATAGATAACTCATGTTCGGCAATTGCCGTGAAAGATAATCGTATGCTTTTTGTCCCGTGCAGTGGCATGTATAATAATTAATACTATATTTTGCTAATTCCGTCGCAATATCTTCAAGTAACTCATCGGAAGCACTCTTTTTGTTTATTGCATTCCAGAGGTGATAGCCACCTACACATACCTCCGGTTTATATGCTACTGCCTTTTCCAAAATATTTACGACACCGGCATGACCACATCCCATAATTAGAACATTCCTGTTGTCAAATATCATTAGATTTTGTTCATGTGAAAAGTCATCTTTTCCATCCTTCATATACAAACCATCATTCGCGTTGGAATAGCATTTTTCTATATCCGGCACAATAAACAATGCCAATTCACTATCAATTGTATGATCACCGTCTAATAAGACAATCTGCGGATGCATAACCAATAGAACCAATAGCAAACCAGCAATCAACAATATCATTTTTTGCTTTGTAATTTTTTTCATCTGATCCCCCCTCCCAAAACTACTATTGAAATACCCCTCGCAACAGCATCACAAGTCCCATCACTATAATTACAACCGCACCAACCTTCATCATTTTACTTGCGAAGCTCTCGCTTAACGCAGAGGTCAAAGCACCAAATCCGAGCATAAGCGGAACCGTTCCCACGCTAAAAAAAAACATCGACAACGCCCCTGTAATTGCACTGCCCGTACCTAATGCATAGATCTGCATGCTTTGCACCGCACCGCAGGGCATAAAGCCATTGAGTAATCCAACTACAAAAGGGCCACTTCTTCCTATCTTATCATACACTTTTTTTCCCAAGAATTTAGGTAGCCGTGGCGTTATTTTCCGCAGAGCCGGAAACAGGTTCAGCATAGTAAGCCCCATCAGCACCATAAATGCTCCCGCGATCGCTAAGACAATTCCTCTCGTGCCGGTTGCCATTTTCACGATCGAACCAATACTTCCTACAATTCCTCCCACGACGGTGCAGGTAACAACTCTTCCTGTGTTATAGAGCAGACTTGGTTTGATTTTAGAGAATGACCGGTCAGGATTGGATGAATATGAGGTACAGGTTGCCAGGCTTATGCCGCCACACATAAACAGACAGTGCAAAGACGTAATAATTCCAACAATAAACAGAACACCATATCCCGCGTTCGGCTCAAGACTATCTGCGCTGAAATCAAATACCGCATTTAGCCCTACAATAATAAGGGCAATGACCACGAAAATGCCAAGGGCAATGATGATGCCTTTGTATTTTTTAGGTGCTGGTTTATCAGGATGCGCAACTGCATCTACAACGGATTTTACCGAATAGCCGAGTGTTTCAATCACCTCTGTGACCATCGCAATGTCCGTTATGGATGAATCAAACGTAATATGCGCACTTTCGCCCGCATAAGAAATATTAACATGGATCATTCCAGGTATCTTTGTTAAAGCGTTTTCGATCCGAAGCTCACATCCCGTGCACGTCATGCCCTTGATAACTAAAACTTTTTTTACATCATTATTCATCATTTATCTCCCTTCACTGAGTGTTCTTGTGATTGCCGCATTACAATAACAATTATTGTTTATGCAAATAGTTTGAATCACACCAACATAAACCGAGCCAAAGCAAATCGCAGCGGTTAAAAATAAAGAAGCCGCCAATATCGGAATCCCGCTTTTTTTATGTCGCCTTATCGCATTCAGCCGCTCCGTAATGTGCTTTGCTTCCTCACACATCATTAACGATAAGGCGGAAGCTCGTCTGTATCGAACGCTCGTTTCTATAGCGTAAAGCAACGCCGACCCATACGCTTTTTTGCCTGAGCTGTCCAGCCCCCGGATTACGTTCTCGTCACAAGAAAGCTCACAGCTTTTATATATGGAGTTTTGCATAAGCCAGACGACAGGATTCCAAAAATAAATGCATGACATGATTTGGATCAACCATTTATATAAGAAATCCTTTCGCTTATAATGCACAAGTTCATGCTTGATGATATAGTGAAGTCCCTGTGTGGATTCCGTCAATATTCTTGGCAAAATAATATATGGTTTGAAAAAGCCGATTAGCATAGGACTGGATATCCATTTGTGCGAATACATGGCGAGGTTTCTTTTCAAACCAAGTTCGCGGCAGACTTTCTCCTGTAGATTTAGTATTGCAGTATCGGTTATTCTTTCTCTGCTCATTTCAATAAATCGTATGTAAGCACGATAGCTGATTATTTTTTTCACCAAGAGGAGAAAAGAAAGGCTAAACCATACGATTCCGATATACCTTAAGACAATACCGGCAACCGTATCCGCCTGGATATCCCGAATATCGATCTCGATTTGCGTCGTTCTCTCAAATAAATCATATAGACCACTCATCAAACTGACTTCCGGCGTAAATGGAACCAGTAATCTTGCGATCACAGCCAACCATATATAATACTGCCACGTTTGAGATAATTTAAACTTGACTAACGGTCTAGTCAAAAACAAAAGCAAGGCTATTAGCGAACCGGATAGAGACATAAACATGATTCTTATCAAAAGATTAGTCATTTGTATCCTCCTCCCAGTTCATACGTAGGCTTCTTATTTCCTCCAATCCTATGCTTTGGCTCTCACACAGCATCGAAATCAATTTTCTCGCATCGCCACCAAACAATTTATTAACGAAACTATGTGTCTGTTCCAATACATAGTCTTGCGCAGAAATCGTCGGGGAGTAATAGGAAACCTGTTTCTGCTTTTGCTGTGTCAAAAAGCCTTTCTCCACAAGCCGGCTGATCAGGGTGTAGATAGTCGTCTCTTTCCAACCTTTTTGAGCCATAAGCTCCCTCACAATGTCAGAACTGGATATAGGGGTTGTCCGTGCCCACACAGTTTTCATAATTTCTAGTTCTGTATCCGCAATTTTATTATCCTTATTCATAATAATCTCCGCTCTACAAATATAGTGTTGTCAACACTCTACACTAATAGAGTTAAGTTGTCAAGACGATAATTAGAAATGTGTAACCTGTATATGAACGATTTAATTCTTCCCTATAAATTATTAAGAAATCTGAGTAGCGTTTTGTAGCGTCAAAACAACGCACCTAAACGCTCTAAATATGAAAAACGCCTGAAAGACCACGTCTTTCAGGCATTTTGGATTTTGCAGCTTTATAATGTGATTGTATCAAAGATGAGGCTATCATTTCGCTCAGATGGGTTTTCGGAAGTCTTTTTGGGAAACTTCTGAATTATTTTCCCTGTCGCATTTCCTTCCTTGATTGGATAGACTATTCGACCTACTAAGCGGTACGCCTGACCGTTCCTTCTGCCATGATGGTCATTAATATTAGCGACAAAATCAGGTAAAAGGGATAGGCTCCGTAACCGATCTGTGATCCTACTAAACCGAATACTGGTGGCATGATGATATTGCCAATATAGGCAAACGCCATCTGGATCCCTATCATTGCCTGCGAATATTTACTCCCGAAATTTGCCGGGGTTTCGTGGATCAAGCTGGGGTAGATCGGCGCACAGCCGGCACCGATCAGAAAGAAGCCGCAATACATTATCCAGTCGATCCCCGGCAAAAGGATCCATATCAATCCGGCGATCATCAGGATCTCGCCGATACGGATCATCTTTTTACTGTTCAGCTTTGCCACAAGGATCCCGGACAGGAATCGCCCGATCATGATGCCGAAATAGAAAAGTGCTACAACACGGGCGGCCGTTTCCGCCGGCAGGTCGCGCGCCATGACCAGGAAACTGCCCCCCCATAATCCGATGGTACTTTCCATTCCACAATAGCAAAAAAAGGCGATCAATGCCTTTATCGCACCCGGAAGCCGTAATACTTCACCCAGTTTAACCGGCTCCTTTTTCTTTGTCTCCGGCGGCAATTTTCCTTCGGCTCTTTTCCACAGTGGCAGCGAAATAAAGAGTAGCAATGCCAGGGTTAATTGGATAAAGCCGATAATCCGGTAACCACCCGCCCAATTGCCGGTCATCTTGCCTGAAATAAAATGTGACATGATCATCGGTCCAATAGCGGCGCCCACCGCCCAAAAGCAGTGGAGCCAATTCATATGGCGGGCACTATAATTGAGGGCAACATAGTTATTGAGAGCGGCATCGACCGAACCGGCCCCCAGTCCCATCGGAATCGCCAGCAGACAAAAAACCCGAAAATCTTGTCCGAAGGCATTGCCCAGCAGGGCGGCGGCGGTCAGCATTACGCTGATTGCCGTCACCATACCGGTTCCCAGGCGGCGGATTATTTTATCACTAAAGAAGCTGGATAGGACCGTTCCGATTGAAACGATGATAAAGATTATCCCGGCATCTTCAATGGAGGCTCCGATGTCCTGGTAAATAACCGGCCAGGACGAACCCATAATACTGTCGGGCAGACCTAGGCTGATGAAGGCGATGTAGGTAATGATAAGTATTAGTAGTGTGATCATTTCTTCTCCCTTGGTTCCTTTAGATGATGATAAATCATAATTCTCCTACTTAAATGTAAAATACGTAATCCATCATTTCCTTGTGAAAACCGGCCGTTTTAAGTGCGGACTCGGCAATGGTCGGATAATCTTTGATTACTAGGCGTTTCTTATCGGGCAATAGTTTCTTTTGTTTGTAGAGCAATGTCAATTCGGTAATGGCGGCTAAAATGTCTTTCTCGATGATGGCGGCACTGTCTGGGTGTTCCAGAAGGCGGAGGATCTTTCCCTGACGTTCGAGAACCATAACCGGGCGACCGCCCTGTAGTGCTACCAAGGTACCGGGCAGGTTTATAAAGTCTTTTCCCTCTTTGTCTCCCAATGCCTTACCCCATATTTGTGCTGGATCGACGGTATTTAGCCAGGTAATATCTGTGGTCGGACGTTTTAATGCCAATGTAACTCCTTCATAATCCTGGGCACGGATAAACTGCGCTCCGCTCATCCCCGCCACAAAATAGCCCCGGCGGACCCGGCCGGTAACTTCCCATATCCGCAGAATTGATAATGCTTGTCCCCATCCCATATCCGGCTGGTTATTGTCCTTTTGACCGTCCAACTCCGGGCGGATATAGGTTTCCCGGCACAGAATGATCTGGCGGTCAAATAATTGTTCCAGCCATGCTTCTATTTTAATTTCCTTACGGGGGCGGACGACATCCCATCGCCCTGCGGACAGCGCCATGACGCGGGCATTTACCCGCGCACGGGGCGAAGCTTTCTTTATTTTGTCCCAGTTCATCAATTGACGGACCGGTAAAAAGCTATCGGCGTATATATATCCCCTTTTAGCTAAGGAGAGTAAGCTTTCCTGAGCATTGCCGGTCAAGGGCAGATTATTAAAGGCCCGCATGAAGCTGGCACCTCTTTTGATTAGTTCTTGATATATCAGCAACTCGTCGGGGCTCCAATCTTCTTGCGGTGAGGGGATCGGCTGATCCCAGTCAATTTCTTCATACCGTTCGAAGCACAGATCGCCGGTCGCAGTAAAACGCCAATAGTATTCTCCCTTTGCCAACAAGCAATCCAGCATATTTTCCCGGTAACCTTTTACCCGCCTTGACAATATGACCGTTTCCCACCATGCCACCGGAAAGGCCTGCCCGCAATAGCGGCGGATGGTCAACTCTAACTGCTCATCGGCCGTAGCATTTTGGCTCACTACTGCTGCCATGATCGCCGCGTATGCCGTTCCCGGACAGGTCTTTATCTGGGCACGAAGATTCCGGATGGTCGCCGTCCGTGCGCGGGAGTAATGTTTAGCGTGAAAATAGACCCCTTCATCGCAGATGATCTCATTGTGCTCCCGCAGATGATCGACCACTTCGCAAATAATCTCGATTGGCAAAAAGTATCGCTCGCTTATCTGCTCCGGTGACATCGCACCACGATAATAGAGCATTCGTCGGATTATATGGGCAAGTGCCTCTTTTTTACCGTCTTGTTTATTGTAGTTGCTTTTCTGACAAGATGTGGTCATTTCTCCGTCGGTATAACTATCGCCGAGGGCGATCGCATATTGGTCACGATGCTCGGCGGCAATCCATAGCCCCGGTTCGATATAAGCGACGATATCCCTGGCGATCAGTTGTTCAATAAAGGAACGTGCAGACGGCATATTAAGTTCCACCAATTCCTCAGCCAGCAGATCGCCCTCGATCATCAGAAGCGAATGGAGCTGCTCCATATCTTCGGGGATTTTTTTGCGTCTGCTTTGTTGCTTGAGTTCTTCTTCGCCCGGCTTTATTTGGTCCATCTGGGTCAGGGCATTTAGCTGGTCATTGACCGACTGCTGCAACCCGCTGGTCGTCGGGGTATAAGAATACATTTCTGCCGCCTCAACCTGCCATTGCAGTGGCAGTGACATGGGTGACGGCACTTCGGTGTAGACCTCTCTCACCGCAATAACTCCGCTTTGGATCCCATTTAAAATAGACAGCACTCCTTCTATATCCCACAGATCCTCCAGGCACTCCCGTCTGGTTTCACGGATTAACGGATGATCCTGCTCCTGGCTGATCAGACTATCCAGCATTTCGGTACTCTTTAACCGCTGTAGCCACAGTGGCTGACGACCTTGATTCTTCATCCCCATCATCAGTGCCCTGGCGGCATTGTAGCGAAAGGTCATACTAAATACCGGCGTCAGTGGCAATATCGCCTCTAAAAGCCGACGAGCGCCTTTGGGTGCGATTGCATAAAGCAACCCCTCCGGCAGGATCTCTTCACCGTAGGGATATAGTAAAAAGCCGTCTTCTTCATCGACACATCCCAGATTAACCTTCAGGATCTGTGATGCCGCCTGCTGCATCAGCATCGAAAGCGGCGCATTGACCCGCTTGCCAAAGAGGGCATGAACCATGATCTGGTGACAATTGGTATGATCGGTAAAATGCTCGACCACAATGGTCCGGTCATCGGGCAATACCCCGGTTGCCGCCAGCTGACGCTTTAAAAAGTCCGCCGCACTGTCTGCCGCCAAATGATTAAGCCCCAGCTGCGCCAGATCGGCAAGAATGGTTCCTTCCTCCATCCCGCGCATAAGCCGACGGCTCATTTTACCAAATTCCAGACTGGTCTTTAATGAACGCCCCTTTATTTCCCCCTTCCAGAATGGTAACCGGGCACCGTCGGTCGATGTCGGTGCCACGAAAACGGTGTCACGATCCTGTCGCAATATCCGCCAGGCAAATGCACCCAGCACAATCTTATCGCCGATCTGGGTCTCATAGACAAATTCCTCATCCAACTCGCCCAAAGTAACCCCTTCTTCGGTCTTAGCCAGGAATAAACCCTTGTCGGGAATGGTGCCACCGGCCGCCACCGCCAGCAAGCGACTGTAGGCATCTCCGCTGACCCGGTCATGGATCCGGTCATAAATGACCCGGGGTCTTACCGGTATCTCACGGTTATGTTCAAAATCACCCGCCAGCATACATAACACATCCCGGATATCAGTAGCGGTCAGATCGCGGAAGGAATATGCC
>JAITWD010000205.1 GCA_031285465.1 Lachnospiraceae bacterium | reverse complement strand
GTGAGTACCGGGAGTTATTTACCGATCCGGCCCTCCCCCATAGCATGACCATCGAACGCAATGGTTTGACCATCGAAGAACAGAACTTCCCGGCGGCACTTAAGACCCAGATCCATTACTTCACCCTACCCGGAGAAAATCTCGGCGGTCTGGTCCGTCAGGTAACCATGACCAACCTCGCCACCGCGCCGATCGAGCTGGAGGTCTTAGACGGTATGCCCGCACTGGTTCCCTATGGGGTGGATATAGAGTCGCTTAAAAATATGGGGCAGACCATCAAGGCTTGGATGCAGGTGGAGCAAACCCCCGATGGCGTCCCCTATTACCGTGTCCGCGCCAGTACTGGTGATTCGGCGGTCGTCACCGAAGTGCTCGGCGGCAATTTTGGCTATGCTGTCGGTGACGACGACCGTCCGTTGTCATGGATCGCCGATCCGCAATTGGTTTTTGATTATGATACATCATTGCAGACCGCTGTCCGCTTCAAAGAACACGGTCTGGCCGGTCTGTCTGCCCGTCCGGCCATGAGCGAGAATATGTACCCATGTTGTTTTTTTGGTACCCAAAAGACCCTGGCGCCCGGTGAGTCATTGACCTTTACCGAATTATTTGGGCAGGTTGAGCAGCAAGGACTGATCCATGATCTGGTCGTGGGCAGAGCCGGAAGGGCATATTTTGCCGCTAAGGCCGCCGAAGCCACCCACCTGACCGATGATCTGTGCAAGGTGATCGCCACCACCACCGCCCATCCGGCATTTGACGAATACTGTAGCTATACCTATATGGACAACTGTCTGCGGGGTGGCTTGCCGGTGACCCTGCCGGGCAACAAACTTTTCTATATCTATTCGCGTAAACACGGCGATTTGGAACGGGACTATAACTACTTTCGGATGTTGCCGGAATTTTTTTCACAAGGTAACGGCAACTTCCGTGATGTGTGCCAGAACCGGCGGATGGATAACTTTTTCTCCCCCCAGGTGGGAAAGGAAAATATTTATAAATTTTATAGTCTGATCCAATTGGACGGTTATAATCCGCTCCAGGTGGAGGCGGTCACCTACCGCCTGACCGCTGACCAATGGGTAGCCGTGCTACAGTCGGGTTCGATCACACCAGCATGTGCGGAGCGGCTTAGGGAGCTTGCCGGGCAAAAGCTTACCGGCGCATTTACCCCCGGCCGACTCTATCAAAAGCTGCAAGAAGGGTTGGCAGAGCGGACAAAAGAAGAGGTCGGCGATTGCTTTGCTAAGATAATGGCACTCGCCACCGAGGATCAAAATGCCGACTTTGGTGAGGGTTACTGGTCCGACCACTGGACCTATAATCTTGATCTGGTGGAGGCCTATCTTTTCCTCTATCCGGAGCGGAAAGCCGAACTGCTCTTAACCAAAGAATACCCCTATTTTCGCCCGACCGTCATGATCCTGCCACGAAGCAAACGCTATGAAAAAACCGACAGGGGCATCCGCCAACATCATTTTCTGTCCCCACCACGACCGGTCAAAGGCAAAGAAAAGCCGACCGTCAAAGCGAGCCTCTTAGAAAAGCTATTACTACTGTGCGCAACCAAATATGCGGCGCTGGATGCGTACGGCATGGGTGTGGAGATGGAAGGCGGTAAACCGGGCTGGTATGATGCCCTAAATGGTCTGCCCGGCCTGTTTGGTTCGTCAATGGCGGAGACCTATGAATTGGCGCGCACCATCCGGTTTACGCGCGAAGCGCTGGCCGCGTGCCCCGGTAAGGTCGAACTCACCCTGGCGGTGGCGGGATTACTGCGCGCGATGGGAGCGATCACCGATGAATGTCAGACGGCAATCGATGCCGGCGGCGAGCTGCTGGAATTCTGGGAGCGGCGCAACCGCTATAAGGAACAGTACTGGCTGGAGGTGTATGACGGCATCAGCGATGCAAAGGAAACGGTGACAACCGACCGGCTGGCTGAACTGCTGGATAAACTGCTTAAGGTGGTCGAGTACGGCATCAATCGTGCCGGTATCTTGGGCGGAGCCCTCTGCCCCACCTACTTTGCCTATGAAATGACCGAATATGAAGAAGAGGCGACCGGCATCCGGCCGCTCCACTTTGAGGTGGTTTCCCTCCCCTACTTTTTAGAGGGGGTGACCCGGTTCCTGAAGCTGCCGGGTGAGCCCGACGCAAAGAGCCGCTTGGTCGCGGCGGTTAAGGAAAGTGAACTATATGACCGGAAACTGGGGATGTATAAGGTTAACGCCCCGCTACGCGCCGCTTCCTTCGAACTAGGCCGCGCCCGCGCCTTTACCCCCGGATGGCTGGAAAATGAATCGATCTGGCTACATATGGAATATAAATACCTGCTGGCGATGTTAAAGGCACGGCTATACCATCAATACCTCGCCGATTTTGTTAAGGTGGCGATCCCCTTCCTGGACCCGGCGGTCTATGGACGCAGCATCTATGAAAATTCCTCCTTTATCGCCAGCTCCGCCAATCAACATGAAGCACTCCACGGCAAAGGCTTTGTCGCCCGCCTGAGTGGTTCAACGGTCGAGTTCCTGGAAATGTGGACCCTCATGATGTTCGGCGATGAGCTTTTCCGGGTGAGCGATGAGCAGCTAAGCTTACGCTTTAAACCCTGCCTGCCACAAGTGCTGGTCGGTACCGGGCGGAAGGTTACGGCGACACTACTCGGGAGCATAAAGGTAACCTATCATTTTGCTGACCACAAGGACTACCTGCCGGGCGAATATACCGTCACCGAAATAAAGCTCTGCTACCCAGACCAGCGAACGGTCACGGTTACCAGGGGTGTCCTGGAGCATGATCTTGCCGGCGATGTCCGCGACCGGTTGGTACAGGCGATAGAGGTATGGATCCGGTAATGAAAGAAAAGAGGAGATTAAATCAAATGAAAGCAACCATTATAACCACCGATGCCGCCAAGGGCAGATTTTGGGAAGAGGCTACGGCCGAAGTCAGTGAAACGGGCGAGTGTATGCAGGTGATCAACCTGTTCCCGGAAATTAAAGAACAGCAGATCGAAGGCTTTGGCGGCGCCTTCACCGAAGCCGCCGCCCATAATTATGCCCGGTTAAATGCCAGGGAGCAGGCCGCCGTTATCGCCGGCTACTATACCCCGGAGGGCCTTAATTATAACCTGGGCCGGATCCCGATCCACAGCAGCGATTTCGGACTGGGCAACTATACCTACATTGATGAAGGCGATAAAGAACTGGCCACCTTTAGTGTCGAACGGGACGAAAAAGAAATCCTCCCCATGATCGGTGCCGCGATACAAGCCGCCGACGATACGGTGGAATTTATCTGTGCGCCCTGGTCCCCCCCTGCCTTTATGAAGGATAATCATCAGATGAACAACGGTGGCCATCTGCTGCCCGAATACATGGAAAGCTGGGCGCAGTACTACGTCCGGTTCATTAAGGCATACCGCCAGCGTGGCGTGGCGATCCGCTACCTGACCGTACAAAACGAGCCCCAGGCAACCCAGACATGGGACTCCTGCATCTACTCGGCGGTTGAGGAAGGAGAATTCGTCGTCCGCTTCCTCGCACCGGCATTGAAACGCGCCGGTCTTGATGATATCGAAATCTTCCTCTGGGATCATAATAAGGAGGCGGCTTACCAACGGGTCCGCGATACCTTTGCCGTGGACGGTTGCCGCGAAGAGGTCAGCGGCGTCGCGGTGCACTGGTATACCGGCGATCACTTTGGCGCCATTAGTGCTGTACGGGCGGTCTATCCCGAAATGAAGGTCTTTTTTACCGAAGGTTGTGTTGAATATTCACGCTTCGCTGATAGCGGAGAGGTACAGAAGGCAGAAATGTACGCCCATGACATATTGGGCAACCTTGCCGCCGGTTGCAGCGCCATCGTGGACTGGAATCTACTGCTGGACGAAAAGGGCGGCCCCAATCACGTCGGCAACTTCTGTGCGGCGCCAATGATGTGCGACGGACAAGGTGGTGTGGAGAAACGACTCAGCTACTACTATATTGGCCACTTCAGCCGATACATCAAACGCGGCGCGCGGCGGATTATGACCTCATCCTATACCGATAAGGTGGAAAACATTGCCTTCATCAACCCCGACGGAAGCCGGGTGGCGATCATCTGCAATCGCTCCGACCACGAAGTCACCGCGACGCTTCGTGAAGAAACCAAGGGTCTTCCCCTCCAAATAAAACCACACACTATCATGACGATAGCGCTGCCCAATAGCTAAGGAAACACTTAATCAGTATTTACCTAAACAATCCCTGCTCCAAAGCGGCATCCAAACCTTGAGCGGTCAAGATGTACAAAGGGGTTCGAACGCCGGCGATTTTGGAAGTAAGCTTAGTACCACTTGCAGCCCGCCCAACACCCCAGTGATGTGCGGACAGGACGTCCGCACAAGTCGGCATGCGCCACGGACGGCGCTTGCCGGCGCTCACGACCGGCATCCACAGCTTCGCAGGGCTGCTTAGCGGTACTTAGCTTACGAACACATGAGCCGCCGTTCGATACCCCTTTGCACATCTGGACCTCAACCCCCTTCACTTTAGACCTTCCAACTGACCAGTCCTTCAAACCGAAGCCTGGTCAGTTTTTTGCCATCAACAATCTTTGTAAAAGCACATAATGCATGCTGAACAAATCCAATTACAAAGCAATAGAATGACGTAAATACGCACTAAAAGTCCGAGCGCAAGACAAAGAGTCGGACTATAAAAATATGACACTATAACTAAAAAAACACCACTTATTATTCCCGCCTTGTTACGCTATACTCATGGTAGTTAATGCGGAATAAATGTGCCGGACAACCTACCCATTGTTTCCATTCATGAAAGGAGAACGCTTTATGAACCGAATAAGAAACGCAACAAAAGTAACACGCAGAGGGATCGGCTTACTCATGGCAGTACTGGTCTTTGCTGTCAGCCTGCTGACCATCCCTGCCGCCGGATCAGGACAGGTCATCGCCGCACCGGCAGCCATTACCTCCATGGCATACTTTTCACCCAATGACGGCCCGGTATTTAATGGCTCCGGTGTCGGCAAAGCAAGCTATGGCTTCGTTGCTCCCATCTTTAATGATGGCGCCAATACCTGGGATGAGGTGGTGGATGACCTGCAGATCAATGTAAAGGTTAACGGGGTCTGGACCGATATCGACAGCCTGACCCAATTCGTCTACAACGTCAACTGGGGTAACTGGAGTGACGGTGGCTTTAACGGCTACTGGTTTGACCTTACCCAGTCGACCGAACTGCAATTGGTTTCCCGTGCCAATCCGCAGGTAGCTCTTGAATACACGATGAATTTTACCAATCTAAGTACCACCAATATTACAGCGATGACGGCAACCCAGGGACCGGAGATCATCGCCGGGGTTACCGGCGGTGCCGGTTTTACCTATCCCTCATTTAACGGTGATCCGGCGATCACATATGCACAGATTGCCGATGACCTCAAGATGCTGATCTGGTCGGATGACACTTCTACCTGGGTAGATGTGGACAATAATGCCG
>JAITWD010000182.1 GCA_031285465.1 Lachnospiraceae bacterium | reverse complement strand
CCCTTTACCGCGAGGCTACTTTAATAGCCAACACCTATGCAGCCGACCTATATAACAACGAAGCTTCGCTTGATACGGTTAAGCAACAGCTTGATGCTTTAGATACCTACCTTGAAGCCACCATCTGGATCATCAGTCCTTCTGGCCGGATGATCCTCGATTCTCGTTCACCCGTTAACGTAGAAAATGAAATAACGGTCGCCGATTTCGATCCAGCTATCATTGGCGATTCTTATTACACAGAAGGATCCTTCTTTGAATACTTTGAAGAAGATCAACTGAGTGTTATGGCACCGATCGCTTCCAATTTCCGGGTGAGAGGTTACGTTGTCATGCACTATCCGATGAGCTTCCTCTCCCTGTCAACCGACAGCCTGCTAAACATCTCTTACCTTATGCTAGTGGTCCTATTCCTACTTTCATTAATTATTTTAATCTTCTTTACCGAAATGGTTTATCTGCCACTTCGTAAAATAACAGTGGCCACCGAACAGTATGCCGCCGGTAATATGCATTATGAATTTCAGGTTGACAGCGAGGATGAAATGGGCTATCTTGCCGCATCACTCTCCTATATGGCAAGCGAGATCGCAAGGGCAGAGGATGACCAGAAAAAATTTGTCGCCAATGTTTCCCATGATTTTCGTTCTCCTCTAACCTCGATCAAGGGCTACCTGGAAGCGATGATCGATGGCACCATATCCGGGTCCGATTATGAAAAGTACTTAGTGGTGTTATTGAATGACACTGAACGGCTGATCAAATTGACCAGCAGTCTTTTAATGCTTAATAACCTTAATACCCGGGGAATTTTACTGGACAAAAGTGCTTTTGATATTAACCAGACAATCCGAAATATCGCCAGCTCCTTTGAAGGGACCTGTCGGAAGAAGAAAATTGCCATTGAATTAGTTTTAACCGATGATGTGTACGTTAAAGGAGATAATGGCAAAATCCAGCAGGTGTTATACAACCTGCTGGATAATGCCATTAAATTTAGCCATAATGATTCCATTATTAAAATCGAAACCACCGAGAAGCGTAACAAGGTTTTTATTTCGGTGAAGGACAGCGGTGTCGGCATTCCCAAAGCGGAACTTAAATTTATTTTTGACCGCTTTTTCAAATCCGATTCCTCTAGGGGACGAGATAAACGAGGCACCGGCCTGGGTCTGGCAATCGTTAAGGAAATCATCCACTCTCATGGCGAACATATCAATGTGATCAGTACGGAAGGGGTGGGGACTGAATTTATTTTTTCCCTACCGGTTACCGAGACGGAGGAGGAATTGTAAGCTGCACCTATTCCAAACCAACACCCATGCATTTCGCAGATTCTATCTGCGAAACTGCTTGAATAAAAATTTGAAAAATCATAGATTTTTCAAACTAACACCCATGCATTTCGCAGATTTTATCTGCGAAACTGCCTGAATAAAAATTTGAAAAATCATAGATTTTTCAAACTAACACCGAAATAGGTCCAGCTTGCCCCATCGTCAGCCGATTTAAACACAATTCCGTCGCCTTCTTCTGACTGACTCAAAGCATAAATGACCAATGAATCGCCCTCCACTATCGGCATGGTCATATAACCATAATTATCAATCGTGTAACCATACTCCACCGCCGAAGCGGGTAACTCACTAACCGTTTCCATCGGTAGGTTCACCGGTGTAAAGGTGATTCCTCCGTCAACGGTTCTATATATTTGAGAATAGGTGTAGGAGGCACCAGTTAATCCTGCAAATCCAAGTTGTTCATCATAAAAAACCAACCCTTCAGTTACTCCGATATTCCCCATAAATGGATCATCATTGAGCATCATCCATGAATCTCCACCATCGCTTGTTTCCTCCATGATATAAAATCTGCTTCCCGCCGCCGCATCGGCTATCACCAGGCGCCAGCCCCTCCAATCATCGAGAAAGAAATACATTGTGCCATCATCCTGGTCAATCGTAAAGCTCCCTGCCTCTTTGGCGACCTGTAGCTGCTCGGTTTCCCGAATATCATTTAATGTTTCCGGTGTTATATATTGCGGTTCCATAATATAGCGGATCGGGATCTCCCCCTCCACTGCAGGTATATGCAATGACACTTCAAAACCCCTTATTTCACCACCATAATTAAGCTTGCCCATATCCAGTGTACCGGTTTCAATACCGTCGCCATCTACATCCCCCGGCAGAAGGACTAATCCTTCCGGACTGTTAAATGAGCGTTGCCCATAATAGACCAGTTCATAAACAAGCCCCTCATGGCTTTCTGCCCATCGGTCTACCTGTTGCCTGAAATCAGCCTGCTCAAGAAGGGTAAGCATTGGTTCCAGCACCATCGCCTGCTCATAACTGGTATTGGCAGCGCCATCCAAAAAAACGGTTATCTTATTCGACAGCGCAGCATTATAATCGGCAAGATAGGTTCTGGTTTCGCCCTTTTCATCCCTGCCATAGATAAATAGATAAGCATCCCTGACCATCCCCTCTTCATCAAAAGATATCCGATATTGATTGGAAATATAAAGCTCCTCAGGTAGGTTAAGCGCTTGATCAAGGTCGGTCAGCAATCCCCCAGCACCATCCTCAAAAATATTATTGTGATTAAAGGTCACCGTTCTCTTATTTAAGAGATCGTCTATTTTCCATGACAGCGCGCCATTGAATGGTATGGCGGAATAAATGATCAACCCGACAAAACAAGCAACGAATAACAACGCGATCCTTCTAAAAATTTTGGCTACACGACTATTCATAAAAAACCCATTGCTCCTGTTCTTTCCCAATGGTACATATCCATGTCTTACCCTGATTGACCACGATTTCATTACCTGCCTTATCATAGTATTTCGCTGGTGTACTAGTAAAGTTATTTTGAACGGTAACGCTCCGGTCAGCATTCTTCATCGGAATTATTGGCCCAGTAATCCTCCAATTCCTCCGTACACTGCTTCATCCGTTCCCGGTCGCGGAAAAATTGTCCGCCGAAATCATCCAGCCCAACCAATAAAATAATACTATAATCGGTTGTCTGGATAAAATTAGCCATATCCTGTCCGACTAAGGAGGGGTCAAAATTAATTACCTGCGAAAGGATCAATACCAAAATATAGAACAGGTACAGAGACGATTTAAAAGAGACAAAATTGTGGGTCATAAACCTTGTCTGTAAGCGATAGAATCTTTTTTCCTTCTCGGTTTTGGTTTTTTCATAATCACTGATAATTTTTTTGGGTGTAAAGAATTTGCGCACGATCAACTCGTCCATCACTAATCCAAATATTATCAATCCAATATTTATAAAATATGCGCCAAGAAGCGACTCTCTTGCTACCCTTGTCACCGCACTATATAGTGCCAGTCCATAAATAGTATTGGACCAAATGATATAAAGAAGATAATTGATTAATTTCTTGATCTTGCCCGACATAGATTCACCTTTTCATTTCTTATAACCACTTTTGCCGGTGCAGCTCACCGTGCATCTGCATTTGCCCGAATCCATTTTGACGTAGTGCCTCATACAATACGATCGACACCGCATTAGACAAATTAAGCGACCGTATTTCCTCCCTCATCGGAATCCGAATACATGTCGCTTCATTTCCCACTAAAAGCTCCTCCGGTAGGCCGGCGCTTTCCTTACCAAACATTATATAATCCTCTGGACCGTAGACCACCTCACTGTATGTCTGTCGTGCTTTGGTGGTCGCCATCCAGATCTTTGCCTCGGGATGCTTTGCGCTAAAATCGCCAAAATTGACATAGCGCTCGACATCTAACTGCGACCAATAATCCATACCTGCCCGCCGCAGCTCCTTTTCGCTTAAGCGAAATCCTAACGGTTCGATTAAATGTAGCCGGCTGCCGGTCGCCACACAGGTCCGACCAATATTCCCCGTATTGGCCGGAATCTCCGGCTGATGAAGTACAATATTCATCTCTATTTTTCCTTTTAATTATTTTTCCTGACGCAAACGCTCAACAAAATTCTTTAGCCGGTCCATTGCCAGCTTAAGATTATCCATCGATGAAGCATAGGACATTCGCAGAAAACCTTCGCCACAGTCACCGAAAGCCGTTCCCGGAACCGCCGCCACCTTTTCCTCTGCCAGGAAACGCCCGGCAAATTCATCACTGCTCATCCCAAATTCTTTGATACAGGGGAAAACATAAAATGCTCCGAACGGTTCGAAACAGGTGAGACCCATCTCCTCAAACGCATGCATCAGATACCGCCGCCGCTGATTATAAGACTCCCGCATCTTTGCCACATCATCATCACCATTTTTGATGGCCTCAATTGCTGCATACTGACTGGTGGTGGGTGCACACATAATGGCAAACTGATGGATTTTGATCATCTGGGTCATGATAAGTTCTGGCGCACAGGCGTAGCCCAACCGCCAGCCGGTCATCGCATAAGCCTTGGAAAATCCATTGATCAGCACCGTGCGTTCCTGCATTCCCGGTAGGGAGGCAATGGAAATATGTTTACCCTTATAGGTTAGTTCGGCATATATCTCATCCGATATCACGAAAAGATCATGCTCTTCCACAATCTGGGCAATCGCTTCTAAATCGCTCTTCTCCATGATCGCTCCGGTCGGATTGTTCGGAAAGGGCATAAAAAGTACCTTGGTCTTGTCGGTGATAACCGCCCGCAATTCCTCCGGCGTCAGACGAAACTCATTTTCCGCCTTTAGGTTGATGATCACCGGTACCGCTCCCGCCAGAATCGTACACGGCTCATAGGAGACAAAACTGGGTTGAGGGATCAGAACCTCGTCGCCCGGATTGATCATCGCCCGCAGGGCAATATCAATGGCTTCCGAACCACCTACCGTGACCACCACCTCTTTATTGGCATCATATGAAAGACCCTGAGTTCTTTTAATGTAATGGGATATCTCCTGCCGTAATTCCTTCAGACCAGCATTAGAGGTGTAGAAGGTACGCCCCTTTTCCAGTGAATATATCCCCTCGTCCCGAATGTGCCACGGGGTATCAAAATCGGGCTCACCTACCCCCAGTGAAATTGCATCCTCCATTTCACTGACGATATCAAAAAACTTCCTGATGCCCGATGGCTTTATATCAACTACTTTATCAGCTAATGGATTTCTCATGGTGTCACTTTCTCCCTTGTATCGGCATAGTTTTTAGTCAGGATCGTGCCGTGATCTTTGTATTTTTTTAGTATAAAATGGGTGGCGGTGCTGAGAACACCATCAATGGTTGCCAACTTTTCATTGACAAAGCTAGCCGCCGCCTTGAGCGTCTTACCCTCCAAGGTCACCATCAGATCATAACCGCCAGAGATCAGATAAACCGAATCAACCTCATCGTATTTATAAATCCGCTCGGCGATATGATCATAACCCTGACCCCGTTGTGGCGTCATCCGTACTTCGATCAAGGCGGTAACCTTCTCGGTATCGGTCTTCTCCCAATCAATCATGGTATGGTAGCCACAGATGATCCCATCCGCTTCCATCGCCGCCAACTCATTAGCCACCTCGGTCTCCGTTGCTGCCAGAATAACCGCCAGCTCCTTAATCGCAATGCGGCTGTTTTTTTCAATGATCGTTAAAATCTGTTCACGCATGTCGTCACTTCTCCATTCCTTTTTGATATCTTATTTACGCGTAACTATTCAATACCTTCATAGTTAAGTTGCTTTTATACTCAATAAATATTATATATCTCATCCTGTACATTGGGTACCAAAAATCTTGTTTCATCA
>JAITWD010000165.1 GCA_031285465.1 Lachnospiraceae bacterium | reverse complement strand
TGCATAACAACACCCTCGGCATAGCGATATAAGAAGGATGCCGCCCGCCTCAACCCCCCGGTCGGATATTCTGCCTCCGGTGCCCCCCGCACCGCGACCGCGACTGGGATGGACAAGCGGCGGGTGGTCAGGAGTGCCATCAGATTATTTTTGCCAATAAATGATAAAATAACATCCGGTTTTTCCGCCCGCCAAATGCTCCGTAGCTTACGAAAACGACGATAAAAATTAGTTAACCGACCATGACCGGTTTCTGCTTCGGTAATATCCGATATCACCCGTTTTGCCGACCGGTTTAATTCGTATTCATTGACCTTTGCATATTGGGTCACCACCGTCACCTGGTGTCCTCTCTTTAGTAAAAAATCAACCAGATTAACCAAAATCCGCTCGGTCCCACCCTTACTGAGCGAACCGATCAACATAGCCACATGCATAACGCTCTCCTAAATAGAAAGTAATTGAGGCACCATATATATAAAATTAACCAAAATAACTTTGATACCACTTCTGGAAGGTGAAAAATGACCAGGTCAGCTTGGAAAAATTGGCTCCGGTGGATGGCCCGCCATCTCCTTTTACCAAGAATCGCTCAATCATCTTGGCGGTCACTTCACTGTCAAAAAGCCCCTGCCGCCGCAGAAATCCCCGTTCACACATTCCGCTCAATTCTTCCCGTAATGGTCCGCGCAACCACTTATCAAGTGGCACCCCAAAACCAACCTTCGGGCGATCCAACAAACTACGGGGCACATAATCGTAAGCGATGTCCTTTAATATCCGCTTTTTCTCATTATGATCAAACTTAAAGCGATGAGCCAGCCTAAAGGAGTACTCCATCACCTCAGGATCCAATATCGGACAACGTGCCTCCAATGAATATTTCATTGAGGCGCGATCCACCTTACATAATATATCTGCCGGCAAATAGGTGTCCATATCCAATAACATCCGGCGAATCTGCCAATTGTTGACCCGATAGGTGGTTTCCACCGGGTAATTACAAGGCGTCATGCTCTTTTCGTCGGTAGCGACCATTGCCCTTGCCATTTGGATATAACTTCCCGCCCCAAATTGCACCTTCGTCTCCCGATCACGGTTATCGGCTACCACCCGAACCCTGAAGGGCAAGCGATCATTAAATCTCAAATGATCCATCCCCGGCAATCGACCGATAGCATGGATAATACCGCCCGGCAGGTCCAGCATTTGTGCCTGCCGGACATTCTCATAGATATTATAACCACAAAAAAACTCATCACCACCATCACCCGACAACGCCACCGTCACATCCTTTTTCGCCAGCTCGGCAACCAACATGGTCGGGATCTGTGACGAATCGGCAAAGGGCTCATCATAATAGGTCGATATGCTGTCCACCAGGTCATACATTTCTCGTTCGGAGATATAAAGCTCGGTATGACTGGTCCCTAAATATTCAGACACCGCCCGGGCATATTTCGCTTCGTTATAGCCCTCCTCATTGAAACCGATCGAAAAGGTCCGCACCGCTGTCGAAGAACCTTCTGCCGCCATCGCGGTGATCAATGATGAGTCATATCCACCACTCAAAAAGGCACCCACTGGCACATCGGCGATCATCCGTGTCGCAACCGAGCGCTTGAGCAATTCCTTAAGTTCACTTTTAGCCTGGAGATAGTCATCGACCGGATCCAGCCGCATCCGATGATAAACCTTTTTGACCTCCCAATATTTCCATATCCAGGCGGTGCCACCGGCACCATCAAAGCCGGGATCAGCGACTATGCTATCCCTTTCTGCCGCCCGGACCGGCATCGGTCGGTCGGTCGCCTCAAAATGGTAATAAAGCACCGCTCCCGGTGCCAATTTATAAACGCCGTCAAAAATACTGTCCGGATGTGCAATATATTGCTGATATAAATAACGGGACATTATCTCCTTGCGAATACTCCTTACAAATCCTGGCCGCACCATGAGCGGTTTAAGTTCCGAACCAAAATAAAGATTCCCCTTTTCCCATTGATAGTAAAGTGGCTTTTTACCAATCCGATCACGGATCAGGAAAAAATCGCCCTTTGTACGATCCCACAAGGCAATGGCAAACATTCCGTTAAATTTATGAACACATTCAATCCCCCACTTTAGGTAGGCAGCTATTATCACCTCGGTATCGCAATGGGAACGGAAGGGATAGTCGGATAATTCCTCCTTTAAGGCCGCAAAATTATATATCTCACCATTAAAAACCACGCTCACCGCCTGACCGGGCGCATGCATCGGCTGGTGACCTGACGCGGACAGATCAAGGATGGCGAGACGACGTTGGGCTAAACCCAGATGAAAACCGCCGGACAAAGGATATATTTCCTCCCCGCTGTCATCGGGGCCACGGTGAGTCATCATGTCGTTCATATCTTTTAATTGATCCAGGCTGATCGCCTGTTGCGAAACGAAACCGCATATTCCACACATCGGCTATTCTCCCTCTTATTATTTGAGCTTATCGGTAAAGTATAATTATCCAGGGAAACGCTCTGATCAGTGTTTCCTTTAAGAAAGACCTTATAATTTTCCATTAAACGACTCCATGAAGTACTCTTTATACTCCCCGAAATCTTTACACTCATTATCTATGCTCTCCACCATCTCCCCGTATTTTTCTTTCACCAGGGTCTGGTAATTGACAAAATTATCATAACCTGCCTTGGTCCAGGCAAACGGATGGGTCAATATCTGGATTTTTGTATGCCCGGCAAAGCCGGCCTCGTCTGGATAACCATAACGCCAGATATGATTGGCATCGGAGAAATATTTTATCGGTAACAGTTCCTTTTCATCCACCTGCTCCCTAAAGGTAAAAAAATCATCCTGATACGCATTGATGATCCCTGGCAATTTAATGTTGGCTCGCAACACATCCACCGACGGTCGATGAATGGAAAAACGGTCAATCGCAAAACCAAACATTTCACTGAGAATATTTATTTCCCGGACGATCTGTTTCTTGATCGCATCTAAATCGGTCAGTCCGTTAAGTGCGAAATGCAGCCCAATATGATGACCCCGTTCATGCATGTCCTTAATTTTTTCCATATTACGACGGGACAAAATATTATAGGAATTATTGGTCCACTGAAAGAAGTAATTGGACCGGAAATCCATACTGTCCTCCACACGGGAAAGGGCATATGCCCGATCTACGCTATATTCCACATCATGCCTGCTAATAATGAACCGGTCCTTTGTCAGCGCCCGCTGATAATCGGCCGCCCATCCGGTAGCCTTTATTAAGCCAATGATCGCCTTATAATCGTTAAAAGAAAACATTTGATTGTCCGCCTTTTTATATTAAATACAATTGTTATTTATTGATATTATCAATTATTTCATTAATGTAATCCAGCCACTGTACTGTAATAGCGTCAAGACTTAAATAACTGCCGATCTTTGCCGCCTCAGCACCGAGCGCTGATGCCAGCTCCCTATCTTCGATCAATCTACACATGCCGCATACCAATGCCGCTTCATCTTTGATGGGAATCAGCAATCCATTGACCCCGTCGGTCATAACGGTCCGTGGTCCGCCACATGGACAGTCGGTCGCCACGCACGGCAGTCCCAGCGCCATTGCTTCCAGTAATGCATTAGGTAAA
>JAITWD010000126.1 GCA_031285465.1 Lachnospiraceae bacterium | reverse complement strand
GAAGAGGATATTCCGGCCATTTCAACCTCGATGCAATCGGCACTGACCTTTACCGACAGCGATAATCTGGTGTGGCCGATCGTGGGTAATGTTCTGATCAATTACAGTATGGATAAGACGGTTTATTTTCCGACCCTTGAGCAGTACAAGTATAATCCGGCGATTATCATTCAGGCAGATGAAGGCGAAATTATCACGGCAGCAGCCGGTGGCAAGGTGACCCGTGTTTTTGAGGACCGGGAGATTGGGAATGCGGTTACTATGGAGCTGGGTGACGGATATGAATTGACCTATGGGCAGTTGGGTAATATTTTGGTATCAGAAGGTAGCTTTGTCGCTGCCGGTGATGTGGTAGCGGAAGTGGCGGCACCGACGAAATACTACAGCGTTGAAGGAACTAATGTGTACTTTAAGTTAACTAAGGATGGAGATCCGGTTAATCCTATGACTAAGCTGGAATAAGGTTGACTGTAGAATGTATCTGACGACAATCCAAGGAAACACTGATTAAAGCAGTGTTTCCTTAGACGCTCTGCGGGATGCACACGGGGCATATTGCCGATTTATAACTATGAAGCATAAAGTGCTTCATAGTTATAAATATGTACAAAAATCACAAAATGGTAATTGGTAGGATGTAGTTATCGGGATTTTGCGATAAAACATTGCAAAACATCTCGCAAAATATTCTCTACTGGATAGTTGTGCCGAAACGATGTTAAAGGAAGGGATCGGATGCTTTTTATAATCGGTGGTAAAATTTTAACCATGGCAGGTCAGGTATGGGAACGGGGATATCTTCGGATCGAGGAAGGAAAGATTTGTGAATTGGGGCCGATGGAACAGGATTGCCCTGTCAAAATTCCAGAAGATGCACAAGTTATCTGGGCTGACGGGAGTATTGTGATGCCTGGATTGATCGAGGCGCATTGTCATATGGGAATTACGGAAGAGAAGAAGGGTCGAGAGGGAAACGACATGAATGAAAATGTTGATCCGGTAACGCCGTGGCTACGGGGAATCGATGCAATCAATACAATGGATGCGGCATTTGGTGATGCAGTTCGCGCCGGTATCACATCAGCTATGATCGGTCCGGGAAGCAGTAATGTTGTTGGCGGCCAGTTTGTCTTTTTAAAAACCTGGGGGCGTTGCATTGATGATCTGATCGTATTGGAGCCGGCGGCGATGAAGGTGGCTTTCGGAGAAAATCCCAAGACTAATTATGGCGATCAGGGCAGCTCGCCGGTGACCCGGATGGGAATCGCCGGGATGCTTAGGGAGGAGTTGAGCAAAGCAGTAAAATATCGCGAACAGCGGATATCGGGAGAAATTGAACCGGACTTTCGTTACGAATGCTGGTTGCCGGTTTTGGAAAAACGGATTCCGTTGAAGGCGCATGCCCACCGGGCGGATGATATTTTCACCGCGATGCGGATAGCCCGGGAGTTTGATCTGCTGATCACGCTGGACCATTGTACCGAGGGTCATCTGATCGCAGAAAAAATTGCTACGTCGGGCTATCCCGCAATTGTCGGACCGGATTTGTCCAGCCGCAATAAAATAGAGGTGCAGAATTTGGCCTTTAAGACCATTGGGATACTGAATAAGGCGGGGGTAAAAACAGCAGTGATGACCGACCACCCGATTTCGTTGATACAGTCGTTGCCTATTTGTGCCGGTTGGGCGGTTAAGGCAGGGATGAAATACATGGAGGCGTTGAAGGCGGTGACCATTTATCCGGCAGAAATATGTCGGGTTGACCACCGGGTGGGGAGCCTGGAGGTGGGTAAGGATGCCGATGTGGCCATCTTTGACGGCGACCCGCTGGAGATTAAAACAAAGATTCGCTATACGATCATAAATGGGGAAATTGCTTATATGGACAAAGAGGAGAATTAAAGATATAATGGGAATTGTTTGGTGGTTACAGACCGATAAAGGCACAGGAGTGGATATGAAAAGCAAACGAAGCAGTAGTTTTTATTTGGGCAGTCGGAGGGTCTGGCTGCTGGTAATGACCGCTGGCTGGTCATTGTGGATGAATGGTTGTGCCAGCTGGGGATTCGGACAAGGAAGCGATGCGCTTACTAATGAAGTGGGAGCGGAGAGCCTTTTTAGTGAAGCGGAACTAGATTATGAAGTGCCGGTCAGCGTCCCCAATATTTTGGTGAATCAATTGGGATATTTACCGGATAGTGAGAAGATGGCAGTTTTTCGGGGTGAGGAATTGCCGGAGACCTTTCAGATAATTGATGCAAAAACCGGTGAGGCAGTTTTCGAAGGAACGCTTGAGGATCGGGGTTATAATACATATTTTGAAGAATACAACAGCTATGGTATATTTACCGAGGTGACCAAACCGGGAAATTACTATGTGGAGGCGCAGGTGGTAGGGCGCTCTTACTTTTTTACGATTGAGTCAGGATTGTACAATCCGGTCGCTCGTGATGCGGTAAAGCAATACTATTTTAATCGTTGCGGGATCACATTGACCGGTGAATATGCCGGAGAGCGGTCTCATAGTGCCTGTCACACACAAAAGGTTCCGTTTAGGGATAATGCGGAGGAGAGTCTGGATGTGTCGGGCGGTTGGCATCAGGATCAAAATGGTTCTAAAGATTTAGTCCGTGCCTGTAGCGTGGTAAACACCCTTTTATTGGCGTATGAGCTGAATGAAGGTGCGTTTGGTGATGATGGGGCAATACCGGAGAGCGGAAATCTGATTCCTGATTTATTGGATGAAATCCGTTATGAGATTGATTGGTTGCTAAAGATGCAGGATGTCGGTACCGGCGGAGTTTTTGCCGGAATATCGGTATACCGAACCGACGAGACATCTGAAACCGCTTATATTGAGCCGATATCACCAGAGGCGACGCAGATGTATTGTGCAGCCATGGCTAAGTTCAGTTACCTCTATCAAGGCTTCGATAGCATTTATGCCACCGATTGTCTGAAAGCAGCCGATCGGGCATGGCGCTATCTCGAAAATAATATTTCCGATCCAAGTGGCGAAGGGTATTTTTTGGCGGCAACCGAGATGTATCGGGCGTCAGGCTACCAGACCTATCACCGGGTCATTACCCAGTATTTAAAACAGCCTCAAGGAGGCATTCTTAATAGTGAGGTCAGTGGTAATAACAGCAATAGTAATGATAGTAGCAGTGCTAATGAGGTTAGTATCAATGAAAATGTAATGATGGGTTATGTGACCTATTTATCAACCAAGAAGTATGTGGATAAGAATCTATGCAGTGAGATCATGAAGATCATCATGTCGGAGGCAGAGGGTATTGCCGCTCGAACAAGGCAGTCCCCTTATCTGACCGCTGGTAACCGGCAGCAGGACAATAATACGGAGTTGCTCACCGATATGTTTTATTTGTCCATCGTAAACCATATTATCCGTAATCATGAATATGGAACGGTAATTGAAAATCATCTACATTATTTGATGGGGCGTAATTCGGAAGGGATTAGCTATATTGATGGAATTGGTGCCAAAAATTATTTGGAGATCGAGGTTCGACTCGGAATCATGAACCAGATTGAGCCCGATAGTAAGCTGATCTTTATGCTTAGTGAAATAAAAAGTAATTCGGATCAAATAGAATAAGTGTTATTGATGATGAGTAGGGCATAAATATTAATATTGTTGTGGCAGGAGGTAAAGTGGTGAATATTGTAGTGCTGGCGGGGGGGATAAGTCCGGAAAGGGATGTTTCATTAAGTTCCGGGCGAATGATATATCAGGCATTGAAAAAGAGGGGACATTGTCCCATTTTACTGGATGTTTATCTGGGACTTTCGACCGAAGGAGGGTTTGGGGCAATTAATCTTGACGGTATGCAAAGAGAGGTTGAACCGAAAGGAGCAAAAGGGGAAGGGATCACCCAATTATTTTCGATGGACATTGATTGGATTAAAGGCATCACTGCCGTTGGTGAAGAGAATCCCAATCTTGATGAAATAAAGGCATTGCGTGCGGATGGAGAGCGGATTTTTTTTGGCCCCCATGTGCTTGAGCTTTGTCAGGCATCAGATGTTGTCTTTATGGCTCTCCATGGAGAAAGTGGTGAGAACGGAAAGATTCAGGCTTGTTTCGATTTGATGGGAATTACCTATACCGGAACCGATTATTTAAGCTCCGCCCTGGCAATGGATAAGGGATTGGCGAAGGAATTGTTTGGATATCATGGGATTCCGACTCCGCCGGGTATTTTGCTTAAACAGGGTGAACAGGTGAAGACTAAGGTTCCGTTCCCTTGTATTATAAAGGCCAATAGTGGTGGTTCCAGTGTGGGGGTTCGAGTCGCCAATAATGAGACGGAATATAATGAAGCGCTGGCGGAAGCGTATTTGTATGATAATGAGGCGGTGATCGAGCAGTTTATTAAGGGACGCGAATTTTCGGTGGGCGTTTTGGCGGGAAAGGCATTGCCTATTATTGAAATTGCACCGATCAATGGCTTTTACGACTATAAAAATAAATATCAGCCGGGTAATGCTGTTGAAACCTGTCCGGCCGACCTCTCACCTGCAAAAACAGCCGAAATAAAGCAATGGGCAGAAAAGGTCTTTAAGGTGCTCCGTCTAAGTAATTACGCCCGGATGGATTTCATGATGGATGAGCAGGGAGCGGTGTATTGCCTGGAAGCTAATACATTGCCAGGGATGACAGCGACCTCACTGTTACCACAGGAAGCGGCGGCGGTCGGGATCGATTTTCCGGAATTATGCGAGATTATTATCAATACGGCTTTGGAACACTAAAATTTTTCAAGACAACGCTGGAAATGCTTTAATCAACCGATCAAATATGTCGCCAAAGGCGAAAAGAATTACACATTTTCTCTAAGATCGATCAAAGGAGGAGTATCTGCAATATGAAGAATATGACCTTAACTGCAATAGCAGCAGCGTGTGGTGGTACATTATATAATGCTGATAGCCTATTAGATAACATTACCGGCGTTGTTATCGATTCCAGGTTGGTGCAACCGGGTAATCTTTTTATAGCGACTAAAGGTGAGAAGGTGGATGGACATTGCTATATTCCACAAGCGCAGGCAAAGGGGGCAATGGCAGTGTTAGGGGAGTGGTTGCTGGAAGAAATCGGTAGCGTCCCTTACATCCAGGTACCCGATTCATTTCAGGCATTAAAAGATATCGCCGCCTTCTATCGTAGTCAACTGACCATTCCAGTGGTGGGGATTACCGGTAGTGTCGGTAAAACAAGCACAAAAGAATTTATTGCGGCGGTGTTGGGTGAACGATATCGGGTGTTAAAAACCGAGGGAAATTTTAATAACGAAGTGGGTTTGCCCCTCACGGTTTTACGGATTCGTGAACAACATGAAGTGGCGGTTTTGGAAATGGGTATCAGTGACTTTGGTGAAATGCATCGACTGGCGGCAATTGCCTGCCCGGACATCGCGGTATTGACCAATATCGGACCATGTCATCTGGAGAATTTAGGTAGTCTGGCGGGGGTACTGCAGGCTAAAACGGAAATATTTACGCATTTGGGACCGGAGGGACTGGTTTGTCTTAATGGTGACGATGAACGCTTGGCTACGCTTGATCGGGTCAATGAAAAGAAACCGCTCTTTTTTGGTGTAGGGCAGAACAATCCCATTTATGCCGATGGAATTGTGAATAACGGTTTATTGGGAACACGTGCGGTGATCCACCAGGAAGGGGTGGTTTTTCCAATAGAAATTCCTTTGCCAGGTGAGCATATGATCTATAATGCGTTGGCAGCGGTTAGTGTGGGCAGTCGCCTGGGTCTGTCGCCGATAGAAATGCAAAGAGGGATTGGCGGTTTAAAAGCGGTGAAGGGACGGGGTAATATTATTAATTTACCGGAGGGTATTTTAATTGACGATTGTTACAATGCCAATCCGGTATCGATGAAGGCGGCACTTGATCTGTTACAAATGGCGACGGGACGACGGGTGGCGATCCTTGGTGATATGCTGGAGCTGGGCGAAGAAGAGCAGACAATGCACGAAACAATCGGACGTTATGCGGTAACCCGTACCGACCGGCTGATCTGCATCGGTCATCGGTCATGGCATATGTATAAAGCGGCACAAGAAGGGGGGGCGATTGGGCAAGCCGGCGGAAAGAGTGGGTATAGCGCAGGAAAAGGCGATGCCATTACCTGTTTCTACTATCCGGATAAAGAAGGCTTTTTGGCGGAAGCCGGCAACCTTCTTCAGCCGGCTGACACGGTTTTAATAAAGGCATCTAATGGGATGGGATTTGCCTCGCTGGTTGAGATAGCTCAAACCGAAGGCGGGTTCTCCAGGTTGGTTTCCGAGTAACTAAAATACTGCCGGGCATTCCTATAATATATTTCAGCAATAATTTTTTGGACATGTTCGCCGATACGTTTCTTCTCCTCCCTCTCAAGCTCACTGATAATGATGGGTGTGCCATATTCTATGACTACATGCGCCTTCTTCATTTTAGGCAGATGGTCTTCAAAAATGGCGGCAGAATTGTTGATGCTTATGGGTATGACCGGACAACCGGATTTTTCGGCAATTTTAAAGCTACCATCGTGAAAGGGTAAAAAGGTATGATTAACCTTATTGCGGGTGCCTTCGGGGAAGATACAGATCGAGATGCCCGATTTGACCTTTTCGATACCGGAAAGAATGGTTTTCAAGCCTTGTTTGATATCCTTGCGATCAAGAAACAGACAGTGAAGATTGTACATCCAGTTGCGCAACAGAGGGAAGCGTTGCATTTCCTTTTTGGCAATATAACCGGTTGGGCGTGGTACTCTGATATAGGTCATTAAAATATCAAAGTAACTACGATGGTTGCCGACATATAAAACAGCAGTATCGAGAGGTACATTTTCCTCACCTAGAACAGTTATTGTTACACCGGTTATCCACAGGCAGACACGGAACGCCCATTTAACTATCGATAATGAGCTACGATTTTTAGCCGACATATTAAAACGGCCGATAATCCATTCGATAATAAGAAGTGGAAGGGTGACGATCAAAAAGATAATCACAAATGAAACAACAAAAATAGTTTTGAGCATAGGGAGTTTTTCCTTTGTCGGTTTAATTTATTCTTCATTATATACGACTAGAAGAGTTTGTGCAATTGCATTATTAGATTTATTGTACTATTCGTTTTTTAAACCGCCCCCTTTCTGGTGATGGACTAGGAGAGGGAAAGCTGTTAGAATAGGATAGGGAAAAATAGTCGGTCTGGTCTTCGAAGATCGATGTCGAGAGCAAGTGCTGGAGGTGGACGAACGATATGGATGAAGTAGCGGTATTGATACCATGCTATAATGAGGAGAAAACAATCGCGAAGGTGGTGGCCGATGCGTTGGCGGCATTGCCGGGAGCGACGATATATGTATATGATAACAATTCAGGTGATCGCACGGTGGAATTGGCGCAGGCAGCGGGAGCGGTGGTCCGGCGGGAGTACATGCAGGGAAAGGGAAATGTGATCAGGCGGATGTTTCGTGAGGTGGAAGCACGCTGTTATGTCATGGTGGATGGTGATGATACCTATCCGATGGAATATGCGGCACAGATGGTGCGGCAGGTTCTGGAACGGAAGGTGGATATGGTAATCGGTGACCGGTTGTCCTCAACCTACTTTACCGAGAATAAACGTCCCTTTCATAATATGGGGAACAGCTTGGTGCGGGGGGCCATTAACCGCCTGTTCCGCTGTAAGGTCAAGGATATTATGACCGGATTTCGAGCTTTTAGCTATGGATTTGTAAAAACCTTTCCGGTACTTTCTAAGGGCTTTGAGATAGAAACCGAAATGACCATTCATGCGGTATATAATAATATGATGATGGCCAATGTGGTGGTGGATTATCGTGACCGACCGGTGGGGAGTGAATCCAAATTGAATACCTATCTGGATGGGATTAAGGTACTTAATACCATTGTTAAACTATATAAGGACTACAAACCGTTTGGTTTTTTTACAGCCTTGGCCACTTTATTGGCTGTGATCGCACTAATCTTTTTTGTTCCAATTTTTATTGAATATTGGCGGACCAGACTAGTTCTGCGCTTTCCAACTTTAATTGTTTGTGGCTTCATTATGATGGCAGCGGTGCAATCATTTTTTGCCGGACTTATCCTTTCAAATCTGGCTATGAAGAATCGACGGGATTTTGAATATCGGTATAACCAGGTGGCGGAGCGGGAAGAGCGCAGTAATTCTATATGAAACGCCATATGAAAGTACGAACTTAAGATCGAAATAATAACTACCCTCATACAGTTTTAGGC
>JAITWD010000077.1 GCA_031285465.1 Lachnospiraceae bacterium | reverse complement strand
CTGCCCATTACTCCTTTACGATTGACATAGGGAAACGTTTATAAAATCGTTTCCCGCGCCGGATTTGCGGCACGAAGTGCCAATTTCCCTTGCAAATCCGTGCGCATCCTGCGGAGCGTCTAAGGAAACACTGCTTTAATCAGTGTTTCCTTAGGTATTATATCGAAATATTGCAACTTTTTCAAGTGCTTCATCAATATGTTGTATGAAAAGACCATAAACAGTTACTGTTCACAGGGAACAGTAACTTATGCACACCCACTTTTATTATTACTTTTTTCTCCAATTTATATTGCAAAATAAGTTATAAAAAATAATTATAAAAAAATATCACGATATTATGAAATAATATAGAAACAATGGCAAGCTATGGTACATAAGATAAACCATAAATAAACCTTTGGAGGCAAATTATGAGCGATTTATCAGCAACTGGCTGCGGATGTAACAATTCTTGCGGAAATAACGGGAGTAATTCGATCATCTGGATCATCTGCTTGCTATGTATGTGTGGCGGTTTGGGCAACAACAACGACGGCTGTGGATGTGGCGGCGGTGGTTTAGGTGGCGACGGTATTATGCCCCTCCTGCTTATTCTGTGCTGCTGTGGCGGTTTAGGAAATAACGGCTGCGGATGCTAATCTGAAATAGTACCTAGTGTGGGAAATAGGCTCATTTGAGCCTATTTTTCTGCTACCTGCGGTCACCTTTTATTTTACTATGCGAAATACGATTCTAATGTGTCATCTTTTCACATAAGTTTTAGAAAACCGATGATAAATATGTGAGGGATGGCGATGGAATTCAGCAATCATGAGCACGCCCGTGCCGATGACCGTATTTTGGCCTTTGATACCTTATTCACGACCAATCAAATCCAAAAGCTGAAAATACTCATCCCTTTTATGGACAATCAGATGCAAAAGCAGATGGCGGTCTTTATCAAGTTTATGGAGCTACAGTATACCATCTCCTTTTTTGAACGCCACCCTTACCGGCTTTGTGGTTGCTTTGAACAGGAAAGTACCGGTGATTTTCGGCGGATCTACAACGCCCTTAAGCCATACAGCGATGCCGCTGAGCGCCGGCAAATGGATCGGTTTATGAGCATTTTCCAAGCGATGGATACATATCGGGAGATGTCCCAGATGATGGAACTGATGAAGGAGATCATGCCGGATATGGGCGGCGGTGATTTTGGTAATTTTGGTGACCTTAGCAGTCTTGCCGGTCTTGGCGGGATGGGTGGAATGGGTGACCTTTTAAGTAGTCTTGGGGGGCTCGGCGGATTCGGTGGTATGGGTGGTAACCATCACGATGAACACCATCGCGACGAGCATGATCATGATGAACGACATCATAGCGACAACCCGCATGATGAGCGACATCACAATGACCACCATAATGATGAGCGATATCACGGCGACAGCCAGCATGATGGACGACATCACAATGACAACCATAATGGTGAGCGATATCACAATGACCACCAGCATGATGAGCGATATCACGGTGACAGCCAGCATGATGAACATCATCACGATGGCGGTGCGCATGATCAGAGTGGTGGGATGAACATGATGAATATGTTAAAGAGTATGCTCACACCAGAGCAGCTGCAAATGTTTGAATTAATTGGAGGTAACCAAAATGAGTAATAATAACAAACCGGAATGGATGAACGATCCCCTTGTCCAGAATATTGCTCCGGAAAAGCTTGAATTTCTACAGGCGATGGTCTTTGAAGGCAATAAGATGAGCCGCGACCAGATGATGCCCTTTTTAATCTCCCTAGCCAAACGGGGACGGGATAAGAGTGTCACATTTACCGATACGGAAATGGATACGGTCATAACCGTATTGAAAAAGTATTCTACCCCCGAGGAATTAGATAAGATCAATAAGGTTATGGCACTACGACGCAAACACTGATCGATCAAAAGACTAAAAAAGACTAATTTGAAACAATTAATTTGAAGATGCTAAAATTGAGCCGGGTATCACCCGGCTCAATCGGCTTATCCAGTTTGTCAAAACGGGTTAGGTAAAATTAAATTTGACATTACATGAAGTTCCGGTTATCAACCACTTTGCCATTCTCCGCTTCGTATTTTGCGAACTCGTCCATGTAAATTTCCGTAAATTTTTCTCTCCGGGCATTCTCGGCATCGGTTGTGTGTAAAAACCACATTCCTGCCTGGGTATTATAATGAAAAGATTTGATTCCCTGCCGATCAAAAAAGGAATATGTGCTATTCATCTTGCCACCGGTCTTTGCCATGCTTTCATTATAAATCGCTTTCCGATCAGGAGAAACTACCGAAACCAATTCCTTATTTGTCCTTTACATATCTGTGCGCATAAAAAAAGAGAATATCTCTATTCTCTTTTTCTAAGGAAACACTGATTAAAACAACGTTTTCTTAAGCCTTCATGTCACAGTTATGGCTTAACCACCACATTCACGATCCGGCCCGGCACATAGAGTTCCTTAACCACCGTTCCGGACAGGCGGTCGCCCAGCGCTTCCTTACCGGCGGCGATCGCAGCGGCGCTATCGATGTCGGCAGGCAACTTGATGACCAGCTTGGTCTTGCCGTTAATCTGAACCGCCACCTCTTTCTCATCGTCGATCATCGCCTGTTCATCGGCAACCGGCCAGGTGTTGGCAAAAACACTGCCGCTCTCGCCCATCTCCTGCCACAACTCTTCGGTTATATGAGGCGCAAAAGGAGACAGGAGGATAATAGCCGTTTTCAGGGTCTCCCGGTCGATACCAACCGTCCGTGCCAGTTCAATCATCTTATTATTATATTCCATAAATCCCGACACCACCGTGTTAAGGCTAAAATGCTCCAGCCGCTGGGTAATATCAAAGATCATTTTACTGCGGATCTTCTGCAATTGTACCGTTTCAACAACCGCTTTGTCTTTATTGTCCATCACCAGATGATAGAAACGGTTGATAAAGCGATAGACACCGTCAATCCCGCGATCATCCCACTCGGAGTCCAGTTCGGGCGGACCGACAAATAGTTCATACATCCGCAACGAATCACAGCCATAGTCGCGGACCAGATCATCGGGCGAAACGGTATTGCCTTTGGATTTACTCATCTTGATGCCATTTTTGCCGGTGATCATGCCCTGATTAAACAGCTTGGTAAAGGGTTCTTCAAAGTTGACGATCCCCTGATCATATAAAAACTTGGTATAAAAGCGGGAGTACAGAAGGTGTAAAACGGCATGTTCTACCCCGCCGATATACATATCAACCGGAAGGTAGCGGGCTGCCTTATCGGCACTGACCAACTCACGGTCATTCTTGCTGTCGATATAGCGGAGGAAGTACCAGGAGGAACCCGCCCACTGTGGCATGGTGTTGGTCTCCCGGCGGGCGGGCGCCCCACACTGCGGACAGGTGGTTTCGACCCATTCGGTAATATCGGCGAGCGGTGATTCACCGGTTCCGGTCGGCTGGTAGGATTCTACCTTGGGGAGCAATAGCGGCAACTGATCTTCAGGCACTGGCACACAACCACAATCGGGACAGTGGATGATCGGGATCGGTTCTCCCCAGTAGCGCTGACGGGAAAAGACCCAGTCGCGGAGCTTAAAGTTGGTGGTTTTCTTACCCTTACCCATCGCTTCGATCATCATCGGCGCTTCTTTTTTGAGGATCGCCGATTCCATCCCGTTCCATTCACCGGAATTGATCATGGTCCCTACCGCAGCGGTGTAGGCTTCGGTCATATCGGCAATCGGCTGTCCGTCCTGGGCGATGACCTGAACGACCGGAATATCAAACTTACGGGCAAACTCAAAATCACGGTCGTCATGCGCCGGTACACACATGATCGCGCCGGTACCATAATCAGCGAGCACATAATCGGAGATCCAGATGGGGATTGGCTCCTGGCTCATCGGATTGATGGCATAGGCACCGGTGAAAACGCCGGTTTTTTCTTTATCCTGCAAACGGTCCACATTGGACTTCATCGATGCTTCATAGATATATGCGTCCACCGCTGCCCGCTGCTTCGCGGTCGCCAGACCGGCGGCAAGCCCGTGCTCCGGTGCCAGCACCATAAAGGTGGCGCCGTAAAGGGTATCGGGACGGGTGGTAAATACGGTAATGGTCTCTTCCCGTCCGGCAACCGAAAAATCTACCTCGGCACCGTAGGATTTACCTATCCAGTCGGACTGCATCTTTTTGACCTTTTCCGGCCAGTCCAGTTTATCCAGATCGTCCAGCAGACGGTCGGCGTATTGGGTGATGCGTAGCATCCATTGTTTAAGATTCTTCTTTGTGACATCGGCACT
>JAITWD010000060.1 GCA_031285465.1 Lachnospiraceae bacterium | reverse complement strand
ATCTGGGAAAATTCGTTGACACGTTTGCCAAGGTGAAGGTCGGAGAGGTGGAAAAATTTCATGCGGTAGGGCTCCTATGTTGTGTAATATTGAGATTTCTGTGCTTCTATTGCTCGGTTTTATTATCTCAGCTTGTCGGTCAGGGTGTCAAGCAGATCGGTATTACGGATCGGTTAATAATGCGCCCTGAAGCGGCATTAAGCATTTCCGTTAAGGGTTTGGGATGAGCACTCACCGGCATTGGCGCCTTGATTGCCCACCTGGCCAGCACTATACCGGTCGCCGATAAATTCACCGATGATGTCGCCGGTGAGCTCACAATTGGAAAGCTCATAATTATTAATGATGGTAAGGTTCATGCCATACCCTTTTAAGGTTTTGTCCAGCGTGATCATCTCATCCACCGGTTTATAGTAGAATAACCCACCGTGTTTACTTATCCCCTTCAATTGTTTCTCATCGATCACGCGACCGGGCATATCATCACCCATTCGATAGAGTAGCTCCATGCGATGATCCATCATTTCCTCGGAAACCAGTACCTCGTAAAATAATTCCGGTTCGATCGCCTTATAGCTATCGAATATCTTCCTGATGGTATCGCGCAGCTCCGCCAGATATTCGGTTTGGGACCCTCCCTTGACCGTAACGATAATGTTACGGTCGTCTTCGATGATGGTAGCAATGGTACTATCATCAGCATGGTAGTGAAGGAGGGCACCTTCTCGCCACAGCTCCTCCTCCGCGAAGATTTCATGATTACGCCGGACGATCAGACGGGCGATCACATCGGGCGGCAGGGCACGCCGAACTCTAAATTCCATCACCAGGCGTTCGCCGAAAACAAATTCCGGCAACCCATCGGGACGATCGATCGGCAGAATACTGGGGATGGAGATGATCCGCTGATTTTCATCCTTGAAAAAGGCCAGCTCATATACCCGCATTAACTCAAACAGAAACTTCACCTTCTCCTGCGGATAGCGTTGCTTATCCTCCGGATTGGTAAAGATCAACCGCCCATCATTGAGGGACAGGATATGGCGGGCATTATTATGCCCCCAATTGATGATTTTATAAATACCGTCGGTTATCCAGCCGGGATTCATTATCAGGGCATTGAAACCCTGCATCGTTTCCTCATTGTACCACAGGCATATCCCCAGGGTATGTAAATCCTGCAAGCTCCGCCGGGCGCTTTCGGGGTCCAGTCCATTCCGATCGGCGATTTCATGGAATTGCTCCAAGGTGATGGCATCGATATGTCGCTTGGTAAAATTGCTCTGTAAATCCCGCTTCATCCGATAGGTTGCCGCCGAAATCTCCTGCTGGTTCCACGAGGGATTGCCACGGACAAAATCCATAACGGTCTGACGAAAAGACCGCATCCTCTCTTTATCCTGATGACCGATATCAACATGGTAATAGTCCTGTATGAGCGGGAAGTCATGGCGCAGGGTCTTCTTGGCAATATCGGACTGATGCCGGTCCTTTTCATTGACCAGAAAAAGCACCGGCGATCCGCCGCCGTAGAGCTTGATCTGCTCCAGCCAGTAGGCCGAGCGGTTATCATGCTCGACCCGCCCGTTATAAACATAAATATATAAACAGCGCGAGGACATAAAACAGCGATGGGCGGCATGGGTAATGGAATGTCCGGCAAAATCCCAGATGTGGACCAACATTTCATCCCGGTCGCCTTCACCGGCAAGACGCCACGGCAATACCGAAACACCGGCGGTACTTTCATCCTCGTCGGGCAACTGGGCATTGAGGTCGATCAGCTTGCGCGCCAAACTGGTTTTACCGGCCCCCTTTTCCCCGAGGATGATGATGCGGGCTTCATTAATAAGCTCCACCTCATCGCCCAGTTGCTCCAGGTAATGACCGACAGCGGCGGCACCTTGGGCTCTGATCTCTTCGGGGACGATATGACGGCGGAGAAGCTCTTCACGGTCGTAGATACCGTTGATAAACAGGTTTTCATAGAGGTTGGCCCAGTAGTGGCAGTCATTTTCTTTTAGGTCTTCGATAAAGTGACTGAAAAGATCGGGGTATATTTCAATGGTGTCGTTTAATTGCGTGATGATGGCAGGGGTATTTTTTTTGATAAGTTCTAAATCGTTAAGGATGATTTTTAAAGGGTCGGTTTTTATATCTGGTATTGTAGAATATAATCTGATGGCAGCAGCAGCGGTGGTATCTGTGGCGGCAACGGTGGCGGTGGTGGCATCGTAGGCGGTAGCGACGGCGACAGCGTAGACGACAGTGGCGACGTCGGTGGCGACGTCGGCGTCGGTGGCGACGATGGTGGCAACAGTTTTAAAACTTAGAGGCACATTATTTCTATCATTTATGGCAAACATAATACTTAAATCCATCGCCTCAAAGATGCTGTACAAATGAATCTGCTTTTTCTCCTCCCAGTAGTTAAAGCCTCGCTCACTGCTCAAAAAAGGCAATGACCTTACCGCACATAACCAGGCAAAATTGACCATTTGCACTTTGCTCAAGCCCTTCAATCGCTTAGCGATCGCTTCCCTATTTTTTTCCCATGTTTGCTTATCCATAATTCTTCCTCCTCATGCTATCCAACCGTCCACTACATCGACGTGATGATTTCGGTTAGGAGGTTGGCTATTAACGGACAACTGATTTCCCTTGCTATCTGTAACAGCTTTGTCCCCCCGGCTTTTAACCGCTCTGTGATCGTTCGATCATTCTTTTCTTCAACCGCTCTGCCTAATTTTGCCAGATTACCCTTTAAAATATCGTTGTCATCGCTGTCCTCCTGCATACGCAGGTAGGCCTTTAGCTGTGTGATTTCGTCTGCTAGTTTATCGTAGTCGAGTAGCGTGGTGAAATTGTAGGTGTTCATTATTTGTGTTGAGTTCTTACCGGCGTTTGGTCCTTGATTGCCGACCTGGCCGGCATTATATGTATCATGTGCCATAGTTGCCAATCCCCTTTCCCTTCCCCTCCCCCATATTCTTCTCCGCCAACCGCTTGGTCATCTGGCAATGGTACTGGATAAAATCAAACCGCTCCACAAAAAACCGGTGCGGGCAGTCCGGATTGGCACAGACCATATTCCGCGCCATCAGCATAATGATGGTCGGCTTGCCCTCGATCGGCAGATCCTTGATCTTGCGGTAATTGGTCGAATTCACCTTCTTACTTTCCACCCCGCAATGGGGGCAGTGAAGGGTGGTCTGGGTGGAGGTTACCTTGAATACGACATGCTTGTCATCAACAATACAATCATCACATTCCAAATAGGGATCCAATTGTTCAATTACTCTTTGCATAGCTATCACCTCGTATTTTATATGGTCTCGATCGACCTATTTCTACTACCAAAAAACCGACTGTCCTGTAAGTGGACATTATTTGCTAATTGTTATTTATCTCCATTATATCACTCCGCAGACTTTTGTCATCAAAATAAATGCAATTTCATTATTTGTGCTCAAACAGGACATTTTTCTGCTGATCAAATTACTCTATCGACAATAATACGATATTGACCGCCATGTCACTTATCACTTAATAAGTTATAATCAAGCGCCCAAAGTGGCTTAATAACAGGTGCTTAGATAAATTATACTATTAAAAAAAACGATAAATTAGACAGATATAGTTGCAAAATTCATGATTTTCTAATACAATAGGTGTGTCTATTATACTAACGAATAAATTGAAGAGGATGCTTAAAATGGAAAATAAGTTGATAATAACCGAACTGATCAATGATACTGATATGGAAAAAGTAGAGGCCACTTTGTCGGATATGGGGTTAGATGTTGACACCGCGGTACGGATGTTTTTGAAAAGGATCGCTGTGTCCAATCGGTTCCCCTTTGACATTAATACCGACAATTGTGGTATCAGAAGAAAGGTTGACCAACTGTGCCGTGTCACCGTGCCACGTGAATTTTTGGAATCCTTAGGTGTTCGGCCGGGCGAATATTTAGAAGCCTTTACCTCCGGAGATTCCATTTATTATAAAAAGGCCAAATCCAATAAGGACGCCCGCTGATTACGCTGTCTAAAGGTCTGAAATGCTGTTATTAACGGCATTTCAGGCCTTTTTTTCATTTCTTTTTCATGATAAGATACACACGGTGAAACCAAACCACTGCACCGGGCTTAGTACTTTCGAACCCTGCTTTTTCTTCTCGTCCTCAGCCGGAATTCGGTTGCATCTTTATCCTTTTCATGCTAACCTTTAAATCATGCATACATACAAGGAGATTTCCATTGAAAACCGTTGCCATTATCGCTGAATTTAACCCCTTCCATAACGGCCACCGCCACCTGCTGACCGAAGCCCGGAAGATCACCGCTGCTGACTACACCATTATCGTCATGAGTGGCAACTTCGTCCAGCGCGGTGCCCCCGCGATGACCCATAAATATAACCGTACCCGTATGGCGCTCCTTAACAGTGCCGATCTCGTCCTTGAGCTCCCCACCTGCTACGCCACCGCCAGTGCCGAATTCTTTGCCCACGGTGCCATTGCCCTCCTTGACCGGCTAGGCGTCACCGACCACCTCTTCTTTGGCAGTGAAAGTGGCGACATTGCCGCCCTCACCGCCGCTGCCGCTGCCCTGACCCATGAATCCCCCCGCTACCAGACCGAACTTAAACGCCAACTAAAAAAAGGCCTCTCCTTCCCCGCGGCCCGGGTGAACGCCCTTGATCCACTTGATCACCTACAGCTCACCGAACTGCTAAACACCCCCAATAACATCCTCGCCATTGAATACCTAAAGGCGCTTACTAACCACCACAGTACCATTACCCCCTTTACCATTCTCCGCCAGGGTTCCGGTTACGCCGATAGCCAACTATCCCATCCCCACTATAACTCCGCCTCAGCCATCCGCCGTCACTTAGAAACCGGCGGTTCACTTAGTGCCCTTACCGACTGCCTCCCGGAGAATGTCCTTCCGCTTTTACTCCCTGAAAGCCCTTCCGCCCTGGCGACCGACCGTGACACCATCATCAATGAAAACGACCTTTCCCTCCTGCTACACTACAAGCTCTTAAGCCTTGCCGATAGCGACCTCACCCGCTTTCTTGATGTCACCCCCGCTCTGAGTGATAAAATAAAAAAGAACCGCTTTTCCTTTACCACCTACCGCGACTTCATCAACCGCCTAAAATCCCGTGACCTGACCTATTCACGCATCAGCCGCTGCCTGCTCCATATCCTCCTTGATATACCTTCGAACCACTGCCCCCACAACCCTGCTGCCCACTCCGGTAGTTACACCGCTGACCACACCAACGGCCCTACCGACCACTATCCCGCTGACCAAAGCACCAGACCAGCCGCCGACCGCACCCCGGTCTATTATGCGCGCCTCCTTGGTTTTCGCGCCTCTGCCGCTCCACTCCTAACCGCCATTAAACACCATGCCACCATTCCCCTCATCTCCAAACCCGCTACCGCCCTTGATGCCCTGACCACCCCCGGCCAGACCATGTTCAAACAGGACCTCCACGCCGCCCATATATACGACCTCGTCTATGCCGCCAAATATCACCAAACCCCGATCCCCGAATACACCCGCTCGCCTATCCGCATTTAACCGACGGTTGTGGATAAACCAAGAGATTTATCCATATTTGACCGGCGGTTGTGGATAAACCAAGAGATTTATCCATATTTGACCGACGGTTGTGATAAACCAAGAGCTCAATTTTCATACAAGGTAGTGTTTCAATCCGGTAAAACCATC
>JAITWD010000103.1 GCA_031285465.1 Lachnospiraceae bacterium | reverse complement strand
CCACAAGGTGTGCAGGGACTTCAGGGTATCCAGGGGATCCAGGGGATTGCCGGGACAGTTGGGTCAATTGTGGGAACCTACAACAGTCTTGCCGAGTTACAAGCGGAAGTTCCGGTAGGAACTCCGGGAGCCTATTATTATATCAACCCGGATTTGTATGTCTGGGATATGGCAAACAGTCAATGGGTCAACATGGGTACGATCGCTGGTCCGCAAGGTGTGCAAGGAATACAAGGTCCCACCGGGATACAGGGTATCGATGGTCCCACCGGCCCGCAAGGCAATGATGGTCCCACCGGCCCGCAAGGAGTCGCTGGTCCCACCGGCCCGCAAGGAATCGCTGGTCCCACCGGTCCGCAAGGAATCGCTGGTCCGACCGGTCCGCAAGGAATCGCCGGCCCAACCGGTACGCAAGGAATCGCCGGCCCGACCGGTCCCATTGGAGCCACTTTAGTGCCAGACTATGCAAATGGTACAATGGTAGCACAGGGGGGGGGAGGTGTAAATACTAGTTTTTTCCCTACCGGATCAATGCCGGTGACAAACTCAATTGCTGGAAGTACCATTACAGCGACTAATAATGGTATTTACTATCTTCAAGTTGCACCTACCAGCACATCAGCGGGACCAGTAATTTTTAATTTGTATGTTAACGGTAAGATGCTCATGCAAGAGACTTCAACCGGAGCAAATAGTTTTGTCTCATTCACCCTGCCGGTAAAGGCTGGCGATACGGTCCGATTGATTGCTTACAATCCGAATACTTCAACCAGCAATAATATTCCATCATATACGACATCTTCACAATTGACATTTGTTCCACTGGTAAAGTTACCATAATCAGGTATCAGCACCCATTTTCAAGTTAAGATTCAGAGAAAGCTGGTGGGAATTCTGACCAAATTCCGGCTATGCGAAAAATAATTATAAAAACTTTGTGCATAAACATCGAAGCGGTAGGAGTTAAGATCCTACCGCTTCGCTTACTAGTGTTGCTTTAAGTATCGGGCAATGTTCTCATAAAATTGGTAAAGCTAGTAGGAGCAACTACTATGCTATGCAAAACATTACTAGTATTATACCATGCTTGCACACCTGATACAATAATGGTCTGCTTCATTGTGTAGCTGGAAACTATTTCGTGAATTTGATCCAGATGTCGAAAGGTGCCTTGCTTCTCGTGTGGGACGTAAGAGTACGTAAGTCCAGATCACCATTGCTTGTAAATACTAACCGTGAGTGATTATACACTGTATTAGAGGTACTGTTACTCGCATTTCCTAAAAGGAGTAAATTGTTTCCATTTGAATACCATCCACCATTATCAACAATCAATGAATTAGCGCCAATATTGGGGAAAAGGGTTGTTATTGCTATATTGGCCGCTACAGTAATTTCACCCTTAATACGCATTCCATACAAACCGTTTCCAAAGTTATGGACCTGCCCAGCAGTTATAGCTCCAGTATCGGAAACAACATAAGGAGTCCACAGATCAGGTCGGATGATCAGCGATGAGGAATTAAGGTCGCCGGCATCTCCTTTCGGTCCTTGCGGACCGGCAACACCGGGAAGCCCCTGCGGACCGGCAGAGCCTTGCGGACCGGCGGCACCTTGCGGCCCGGCAGGACCAACATCGCCCGGATCACCTTTGGGACCGTCGGCACCGCTTGGTCCGGGTGCACCCTGGGCACTTACGCCGGTATCGGTATCGCCGATGAACCAGTTTCCGTTTTCGCCAATGGAAGGGATATTGTCAGTATCGTCGCAGCAGTCAGAACAGCAACTGTTACTGCCGCAGCCATAAAATTTAATGGAAACCCCACCTCTTTTGTCAGAACATCTTCTTTCGCAACATCGTTTTTCAATTAAATCACTTTCGCCACATCGCATTTTTATTTCTCCTTTGTTTTGTATTATATTTGGTCATGCGCATGTCCTGTTATAAGACTATCATTTTCATAGCTGCGCTGGTTACCCTTTTTCACAGGCGGGCATTGTGCAACCAAATCGGTCTAAAAAACCCTAATTTAATCAGAGTTTCCTTGGTGCAGCTTCATAGGATCAATCTCTGTTTGCGCCGGTATGATAAAATAGCCAATGTCATTTTCTGCAAGATAATGTCATTTTCTGCAATGGGTATTGATTTTGTTTTTTTCAGTGATATACTGGCAGAAAAATAAACTTTTGGTAAATTTTGGGGTGATCGATGCTTATAACCAATACCTTTCTAATTGATGATAAGTTTGATTTTATGTGTGATGAGTATTCGAATGCACTGGTTGCATCATGGCTGGGGCAGGATTACGATATGATGTTTGCGGAGTCGCTATTGGTTAACTGGGACGATGAAGAGGATTTTCTACTGGAAAGGGTGATCGATGATGATTGGAATATGTATGAATGTCTGGAAAGGTATCATGGGATCAAGGTCGGCGATCAAACCGGAATAAGCCGGTTAAAATCTACAGGGGGGATTATCGCCTTTATCAGGCAGGAGATAGCCAGGAACTATCCGGTGTGGATCTGCTTTAACATGAAAGAAGTTGCCTGTTTTAGTGAGGTCGACCGTCGGTGGGAATCGGGAATGAATGTCGCAATAATTGTAGGAATAGATGGAGAAAGGGCAGACCAGGAGCAATTTGTATATTTCCGCCCGATCCATTTTCATGACAAATATACCCAGATACTTTCGATGAGTCTTGAGGAGGCACAAGCCAGCATCGTGTCGGTAAGAAAATATGAGCACACTACCGTTTTTATGTCGCATAAACCAACCAATCTCGACCTCGGCAATTTTCTGCGAAAGGTTGCAGAACAATTTGAAGATAGGAAAATACATAATAAATTGGAGCGTTTTACCAATCACTTCATTAAAGCGGTTGACTATGAAAGCATCTTCCACAGGGTTGAGCAAAGAGGATTGAAACACCTGCCACTCATTTATAATCTGTCGGTTTTATATCGAAGCAGGGTTTTATTTTCCTTTTGCCTGTCCTATTTGGCAGTACTAAAGGGCAGTTCGGTCGTGCAGGACTTTGCCGATGAGATGGCAGTGAATGGGGGGCGGTTTTATACGATCAGGGGGATGATCCTTAAGATATTTTTTTATAAAGAACTTAGTATTAACGATAATGAGCGGATCATCGGGTACCTCAATAAAGTAATAGCGGCAGAAAAGGATTTGATGGAGCGGCTTAAGCGGTTTGAAGGGCAAGGAAAGCCATCATTGATCAATCCCATTTGTAATAGCATGGGTGAGGAGGAGCCAATATATCACGCCGAGCTTACCCCCTATTTTAATAATAAAGCTTTGAGTGATGTCCTCTCAAAGGATTCAAGCGCCAATTTTGATGGTATCGGCGGCTATTTTCTTGGTGAGCAATACCCTTATGGCAAGATGATCATTTCCGGTCGGATGAGCTTTCTGATCGCGGATAAAGAGAGCGCAAATGATAATATATCATGTAGAGAGCAGGCGATCGCGGTAAAACCGGGTAACTATGGAAGCTTAATGATTCTGGCCAGCTCATGTCATGGCAGTTTTAAAGATTATCTGACGCTGGTTTATGAAAATCAGGAAAGCGAGCAGCTATTAATGGTCAGCAGTAGCTTCTGGTATCCTAAAGCCCATTTTTCCGAGGCTACTGCCTGGCAGGGTCGGTATGCGATGCTGATAAATGATGATTATTATATTGAGCAGCGAAAGCTAAGTATTTACGCAAAAGAATATCCGCTCGACCGATCCGGAAAACTAGTGGAAATTATTCTGCCCGACTGTCCGGATATACATGTCTTCGCACTGTCGCTTCAATAATAATTAAATCGCACCAAATAATTTAATCTTACTGATTCCCATGCATTTCGCAGATTTTATCTGCGAAACTGCCTAAATAAGAAATTGAAAAATCTATGATTTTTCAAACTAGTCAACTTTGGAGAATGCTCATGTCGGAACTATTGGAAAACATCATAAATCATGCCTGCAAAACGGTGCCTTATTATCAGAAAAATTATCAGCAAGCGGTTAAGGAATGGGTTGAAAAAGCATCGGTTAAAAAAATAGAGAGCAGTTCCAGTCGGACCGTCGACCTCCTTCCCTTACTACCGCTTTTGGAAAAAAAGGATATCGTCTGGTCGCCGGAACAATTTTGGTCGGTCAAATATCAAACCGATTTATTGGCTAACGAAATAGATGCGCTTCATACCTCCGGATCAACCGGAAAGTGTATTGATGTTCATTGGTATAAGAAGGATATGGTCCGCTCCCTGACCGAACTTTGGTATTATCGTAAGAAATATTATAAAATTCATCCACGTGACCGCTGTTGCTATTTCTACTCCATCAGCGATGATCCCCCTAGTGATCCATCGACGGCGTATGATGATCAGAATCCGATGATAACCTATCATCACAATGGCCGGTTGATGGGGATCTGTAAAGAGGCGGTTATCGGTGAGGAGCTGATCGGGATATGCAGGGCAATTACTGGATTTCAGCCCCGCTATATGTTGCTACAGCCCTCTATTGCCCTATTGCTGGCACTATGCTACCAAAATAATGATCTGCCGATCCCGACCGACTGTCAATATATAGAACTTACTGGGGAGTACCTCTTTCCCGAGGTACGTGAAGCGATCGCAGCGGTTTTTCAGTGCGCCATCTGCAATCAATATGGCTGCATCGAAGCCAATTGCATCGCCAGTGAGTGCAGGGAAGGTAATCTGCATATTCATACGAGTAATGTCTGCGTGGAA
>JAITWD010000311.1 GCA_031285465.1 Lachnospiraceae bacterium | reverse complement strand
CGGAGTCTCTGACACAAGAGAGTATCCGGCTATTTCAAAGCAACCAGTGGCCGAAGATCAGCCAGCGTTGGTGGACCAGCCAGCGTCCGAAGATCAGCCGGAGATGGAGATCAGTATCAAGCCGATCGATGTAAGTCAATATAATACCATTAATCTTCAGCAGGTGGTTGCTGAAAGTATGAAGGAACTGCTATCCGATCCGGAACAGAAAAAGAAAGCGGCACAGGCGACAGAGCCCATCGTAGTAAAAAGCGGGCATAATGGAATGGAGGTCTTTTTTGGAGATACCGCTGAGCTGAAGACGGTTACCGAAGGTAAGTCGGTTGAGATAAAAGCTAGTGAACGATTGTCCGAAACGGTGGTTGATGAACCGTCAACGGAAGCGTCAAAGACCAACCAACCTTTAGAAGATGACGCAAAAGAACTACCGGGCAGTCCGGCTGGTACGATCGTTAAGGAAAAACCCGAAGTGCAGGAAGGTAAAGCCGTACTTACCGACACAGGGATTATCAAGGTGTTCAATAAAAAGTCGGGTTATGATGAAATCCTGACACAGGAATCGGATGGCCAGATTGGCCTGGTGGTACCGGAAACAGCCAGTGTGGAGAAGCAGATAACCGGACAGCTTAAGATTGATGATATTTTGGCTGAATGGGAACGACAAAAAAAGGAAATTGAGCAAAAGCGGGTTGAAGAGGTACGCAAAAAGGTCCGTAAACAAACCGACAACCTATTTGCCGATTTTGACGAGGCAACCAAGTCGGGTCTACTTGAGAAGCTGGAAAAAGCTATGCTGGATGCGGTTATGCGGGAAGAGAAAAGTAACCGGCCCAATGTGATCAAGGTGGCCGATATTGGGATGGATACCATTTCCGAACAGTCTTTAGAAGAACCGACTGATAAGACCGGTGTAGAAGCGGCTGATGAAGAGGTACAAAGAATTCTGGCGATGGAAGATAATCCAGATGGTGATGATGATACGATCGAAGAAGCCGAAGAGGGGCTTGTAGAGGAACAACCTACAGAAGAGAGTTTTTTGGAAGAAGATCCCATAGAAGATCCCGAAGAAGATCCCATAGAAGAGAGCGCTGCGGAAGTAAATTCTGAAGCAAATCTTATAAATGAGCCGGATGGAGAAGAATTGAACGCGGAAGCGCTGGATATTGCGAATAAGCTGGCAGTGGGAACAAAACAGGATCAAGCGGAGGAACAGGCAGAGAATCAAGTAACCGATGATGCAGAAAAGTACGAAACACTGAACGGTCATAATAACGTGACCGCGCCATCGACTTCGGGTAACCATTCGGGTACAGTAAGAGAATTAAGTGAGGATGAACGCAACCGTTTTGGTCGGTTCATCCAGCATAAAAAGACAAGACAACAATTGATCAATGTAATCGAAAATATTAGTCTGGCGGCTTTTTGTGGTAATTGCATCGTTACCGGAGAAGAAGCGGTCGGCACTATGAAGGTGGCAAAGGAGCTGATCAAGGGTGTCCAACAGTCCGATAATAATTTTTCTGGCCGGGTAGCTAAAATATCCGGTGAGCTCCTTAATAAAAGGGATATTCCGGCAACCTTTTCCAAGCTGGAAAATGGTGCCATCATTATTGAGCAGGCCGCCCAGTTGAAGAATGATACCGTAAAAGCGATTATCAAAGCACTGGAACAGGAAAGTACCGGGCATATTGTGGTGCTGACCGACAAGAAGGCGTTGTTGAATCAGTTGGTCGAACAGAATCCTTCGCTGGAAAAGGTGTTTGACCTGCGGGTAGATCTTGAGGCACTTGATGATCAGACGTTGGTGGAATATGGTCAGACCTATGCGCTTGAGCAGGAATATGCCATCGATAACTTCGGAGTATTAGCCCTTCATACCCGGATCGCCGAGATGCAGACCAGTGACCATGAGGTGACCATTGCCGAAGTAAGGGAGATTATTGATGAGGCAATCTACTATGCCGGCAAAAAAAATCCTAAGCATTTCTTTGACATTCTGGTCGGTAAGCGATATGATAAGGAAGATATGGTTATTCTAAGAGAAAGCGACTTCATGCACAACTAATGCACCACCAATCAGGAGGAAAAGATGCCCAAGGTATTTATTTCGGAAGCGGATCAGTATTTGTTTGCCAATGGAACCCATTATGATATTTATAAGAAGTTAGGTGCCCATCCATCAGAAGAAGATGGCGAAAAAGGAATGTTTTTTGGCGTTTGGGCGCCCAATGCCGCCAAAGTTTATGTGATTGGAACCTTTAACGATTGGAATGAAGAAACCCATCCGATGGAAAAGATCGGTCCCGGCGGTATTCATACTCTGTTTGTTCCGGCAGTTTCAGTTGATGAATTATACAAATTTCTGATCATCACCCCAGAAGGCAATAAACTTTATAAAGCCGATCCCTTTGCTAACTCTGCCGAGCTGCGTCCGGGTACGGCTTCTAAGACGGCCGATCTGTCAGTTTTTGACTGGACCGATCAAAGTTGGATGAGTGACCGCGATCAAAAGAAGATGACTAGTGAGCCGATGGCGGTTTATGAATGTCATATTGGCTCATGGATGAGACACCCTCGTGGTGGTGATGCCGAAGATTTTTATAATTATCGGGAGTTTGCCGATCGGGTGACTGAATATTTGACCGATATGAATTATACTCATATCGAGCTAATGGGTATTTCTGAATATCCTTATGACGGTTCATGGGGCTATCAGGTGACCGGATATTATGCACCGACCTCCCGGTACGGCAGCCCAGAGGACTTTATGTATTTGATCAATAAATTACATCGGAATAAGATCGGTGTTATTTTGGATTGGGTTCCTGCTCATTTTGCAACCGACGCTCATGGTCTGGGTTGCTTTGACGGAAGCTGTATCTTTGAGCATCCGGATCCGCGTTTGGGGGAACATCCCGATTGGGGAACCAAGATATTTAACTATGGTAAAACTGAGGTCAAGAATTTCTTAATCGCCAATGCGCTGTTTTGGCTACGGGAGTTTCATGTTGATGGGATCAGGGTTGATGCGGTGGCATCCATGCTCTATCTTGACTACGGTAAAAAGGAAGGTCAGTGGGTTGCTAATAAATATGGTGGTAATAAAAACCTTGAAGCGATCGAATTTTTCCGCCATCTTAATTCGGTAGTGCTGGGCACCTATCCTGGTTTTCTGAGTATTGCCGAGGAATCGACGGCATGGCCGATGGTGACAGGGAAGGTGGAAGAGGGCGGTTTAGGCTTTAGTTTTAAATGGAATATGGGATGGATGCATGATTTTTGCGAATACATGAAGCTGGATCCATACTTCCGTCGCAACAATCATAGTGCAATGACCTTTGCGATGAGCTATAATAATAGTGAGAATTATATCCTGCCCCTATCCCATGATGAAGTGGTACATTTAAAATGTTCGATGGTTCATAAGATGCCAGGTTATCCGGTGGATAAATACGCCAATCTCCGGGTTGGGTATGCTTATATGTTTGGACATTGTGGAAAGAAGCTGTTGTTCATGGGACAGGATTTTGGTCAGGAACGGGAGTGGAGTGAAGAGCGCGAGCTCGATTGGTATTTGCTGGATGAATCGCTTAATAAAGGGCTTCATGATTATATGAAGGAGTTATTGGGGATTTACCGGAAGTATCCAAGCATGTATGAGATTGATAATAGTTGGGATGGATTCGAGTGGATCAATGCCAATGATGGTGATCGGAGTACCTTTAGCTTTTTTCGAAAAGGGAAGAGTGGACGCAATAATGTGTTGTTTGTGTTGAATATGACACCAATGACATGGAAGGATTATCGGGTGGGAGTACCAAAGAAGGGGAAATATAAGCTGGTACTCAATAGTGATGAGGAACGCTTCGGGGGAAGTGGAGCAAAGATGCCAGCCGAGTTGCTGTCGGTAGTACAGGAGTGTGATGGACGGAAGTATTCGATTGAATTTGATCTTCCAGCCTATTGTGCGGCGGTGTTTGTATTTTAGTGGAAACAATGCCATACATTACCGGCTGGTAAAATTTAAATAGCCAAGGTTAAGAAAAATACCTATCGTGACGAAATAAAGGGTGAATGTTGATGACATTTATCCTTTATTTTTAGGAAAATTTCAACATAATCATTAAACATAGCCATATATGGAACTTGCGAAATGCATGGGAGATGGTTTGAAAAATCATAGATTTTTCAATTTTTTATTTAGGCAGTTTCGCAGATAAAATCTGCGAAATGCAAGGGAGAATAACATGAAAATAACCAACGAATCACCGGAGAGTATCCGGACCCACTCCCCTAATATTGGCAATGATACAACCGTATATAGTCATTCTGCTTCACCGTCGACCGGCGGACAGAATGGATTTGCATTAGACATTTCTGGCACTGTTATGGATAACACCGCTTATGGAGGTCACGGAAGGACCACAGAAGACGTTATGCAGGAGATTGGGCAGGAGGATATTACCACCCGCCGCAATTACATGGCCATAATGTCTAATACTATGTCTGAGGAAGATTTTGCCCAGCTTCAAAAAGATGGGGTTGATCCGAACAACACCGATATAGAAACGGTTGTAACCATTGTCGATCATATCAAAGTTGCCCTATTGCAGGGAGGAACCCAGGTTGCCGGTTACACCGACGATCTGGATGCGCGACAGTTTGAGGAGATTACCGGCAATAAAGCCCTTGCCCAGGAACTGTGTAAACAGTTTAAGGCCCACGATCTTCCTGCGAGTGAAGACAATATTAAGGCGGCATCAGTCGCTTGGGAAAAGGCAAAAGAAATCAACCAATTAAGCGAAGGTTCGGTTAAATATATGGTGGAAAATAACCTTGCGCCCACCGTTGAGAATCTTTATCTGGCCCAATTTTCCGGTGCGGATAATGCCGATAAACAAGGACAAGGGTATTACGCGCAGGGTAGCGGTGCTAACGCCCGATACTATGCCAAAAAAGCGGAAAATTTTAACTGGGATACCCTTAAGGACCAGATAACAAAAACCGTTCATGAGGCCGGATATGAGGTCAAGGCAGATACCATCAGTGATAGTAAATGGCTGATTGAAAAAGGGATTCCCTTTACAGCCGATAACCTGGTGACGATGCAGGAATTACGGGATTTGTCCCTTCCACTGACGCCCGATCAAGCGGCAAAAGCATTTGCTGCATCGTTGGCGAATGGTCAAAATCCGCTTTTTGCCAATATTGCCGATCCGCGCAGTTATTTGCAGCGGGCACATGCCTATCAGCAGGTAGCCACGGCAATTGAGCCGAAGGCGGTGGATGTGGTACTGAGCGAGAAGCAGGGATTAAACCTCAGAAATCTGGCCGTTGCACAGCAACGTCTCAATAAAGAAGAAGCGCAAACCAAAGAAACGCAAGCTGACCGTCAACCAGAACAAAAAGCAACACAAGGTGTGATCAATATTCCAGAAAACACCTCTCCAGAGGCGATTACCGCCAAGCGACAGTTGGAGGAAATACGGCTAATGATGACCGTAGAGGCAAATGTTCGTTTATTACGAAGTGGTTTTGCACTGGAAACGGCGTCTCTGACCCAACTGGTAGATCGGCTTAAGGAGGCAGAGTCATCGATCAAAATGCAGTTAACCGGTGCCGGTGAAGCCATGGAAGCTGACCATCGTTACGCACTTTACCGGGAGACGGTTACAAAGGTCGGTGATATCGCGGGAATGCCGCTTGCCCTGATTGGTCGGATGGCACTGGTCGATCGGTCCGATATTACCACCCTTAATCGGATACATGAAAGTGGCACTCTCCTAAGACTGGCCTACGAAAAGGCGGGTGAAACCTATGAGGCGATTAAAACGGCGCCACGGAAGGATATGGGCGACTCGATCCGTAAGGCCTTCCGGAATGTGGATGATATCCTCAATGAAAGTGGTCTGGAAACCAGCGAGCGGAATCGCCGTGCCGTGCGGATACTAGGTTATAACAGTATGGAAATAACCACTGAAAATATTGCTGAGGTTGCGAAAAAAGATAATTTACTCCAAGAGGTTATCGAGCGGATGAAACCGGCGACAGTTTTGGAAATGATCCGGGAAAAGATCAATCCGCTGACCATGAGTATGGAGCAACTCAATGAGTATCTTACCGACAAACAGTCGACAGGATCGGTCGGTTCAAGCGCTGACAATACCGCAGAACAAGGGAGCGGGCCGTCGGTTGCCGCATCAATGGAGGATTACAGTCGGTTTTTATATAAGTTGGAGCAAAAGGATGGTATCAGTGCCACCGAACGGTCAGCTTATATCGGAGTTTACCGTCTGCTCCGCCAGGTAGAGAAGGGCGACAGTGCCGTAGTTGGAGCCATGATCAATGCCGAAATGGAATTTTCGATGGGTAATCTGTTAACGGCCATCCGCAGTGGTAAAAAAACCGGTCGTGAATTCCTAGTGGATGACAACTTCGGTGGATTAAATGCCAAACCAAATGAACAGAACCTTAAAAATAATTTAAATGAAATCATGCAGTCATTAGAATCCCCTGAAACCGATGATGCCTATGCTGCAGAGCAGGCAAAAGAGGTAGCCGGACTAAAAAATAATGAGAATGCCGTTATTCGCAGTTTATTGGATCATAATCAGCCGGTTACCTGGAATATGCTGGTGGCTGCTGGTAAGATGATGAAAAATTCCGGAATGCTCTTTAAGAAGGCCGATTCTTACGCAAAGGAAACCGGTAAGGAAGAACGATTGCAGGAAGCGACCGAACAGCTTTACGAACAGCTGACCGATTCTGAAAGTGCAGAGAAGGCTTATCGGGCTCTCAATGAGACCATCACCGATATTTTTCAGGGAGCGGCAGCGAAGGATGAGGTAAAGGCGCTGGATGTCCGCGAGTTAAGTGGTCTGTGTCGCCAGATTTCCTTTGCGGCAACATTGGCTAAGGAGGAGCAGTATGAAATCCCGGTCGAAATAGATGGTGAGATAACCGCCATCAACCTGCGCGTCATTCATGGCCAAACCGGAGAAGGCGGCAAGGTGAGTGCAACCATTTCCACCGATGGTCTGGGTCAGGTGGTTGGTGAGTTTACCATTAGTAACGGGGTTTTGAATGGTCTTATCACCGGCACCTCGCCGGACGGTCTGGGTCGATTAAAGCAGTCGGGTGATTTCCTGAAACAGATATTGGGTGGTATGATGAACGATAACCATAACGGGATAGCAAACAGCAATGGGCTTAAAATCGGAACGGTCAGCTTTGTAAAAAATAATACTGGAAATACTGCCAATAATAATATTAATAATTACAAGATCAATAGTAGTATTAATAGCAGTAATATTAATAAAAGTAGTACTAAAAATAGTAATACCAATATCGTTACTCCCGATAATGCTGACCCGACATTAACGGAGGACCGTGACACGGTATCGGATAAGGAACTTTATCTGGTAGCACGGTCGTTTATCAGTTACATTCAAAAGGTTAGCAACCAGCAAATCAGTCAGTCATAAACCGAATCAACAGGAACCAGCAGAAAGGAAAAATCTATGAAAATTGCTTATAATGCTTCGGCAGTACTTGCCAACAATGCTCTAACCAGAAATGATAATAAATTGGCCGACTCACTGGCACGCCTGTCATCAGGGCTTAAGGTGGTCAGTGCAAAAGATAATCCGTCCGGATTGGCGATGGCACGCCGTATGAATGCTCAGATTGCCAGTATCGGTGTCGCAACCCAAAATGCCGGTGATGCCATTTCAGTAATTGAGATCGCCGATGGTGCACTAAGTGAGGTCCATGATGTTTTACAGCGGATCAATGAGTTAACCGTTAAGGCAAGCACCGAGACCATTACCGATGAAGATCGGGCACTGATCCAGGATGAGGTGGATGCATTAAAGAGTGAGATTACCCGTATTTCAGAAACGACCGAGTTTAATGGGCAGACCATTTTGGATGGCTCTTTTGATCTTAGAGGCTACACCGATAACGTAGATGTGAAGGTAACCAGCTATAGTGATAATGTCAAGACAGGAATCTATGAAATTGACAGTATCGATGTGGTTTATGATGCCAATGGAAATATTGATTTTGCAGCTCTTCCAGATAAGTCGGTTCAGATAACCGATGAGAATGGTGACCTGATCACAGCAGAAATTTCGGCAGCGGATGGTAATGTTATGACCTTGACCGGTGTTGACGGATTTGAATTAAAATTGGAGTTAAGAGGCGGAGTTAACCAAACCTTTACTAATCTTAATGTAAACGTTGCCGGTTTCGGTTCAATGGATATGCAGGTTGGTGCTAATGAAGGACAGCAGCTTGATGTTAGGATTTTCCGACTGTCTTTGGAAAATATCGGATTGAGTAACACCGATGTTTCCACCCTGGAAGGAGCGCGGGATGCTCTTAGCAAAATGGATGGGGCGGTGGACTATGTTTCCTCAACCAGAAGTCATATGGGTGCTTATCAGAATCGTTTGGAGCATACCATCAGCAATCTGAATGTTACCACCGAAAATGTAACGGCAGCCTATTCCCGGATCATGGATGTGGATATGGCGGAAGAGATGACCAAATACACCACGATGCAGGTGCTTTCCCAGGCAAGTACCTCGATGCTGGCACAAGCAAATGAACGGCCGTCGCAGGTTCTACAGCTACTCCAATAAAAATTTATTGATGCCGATGCTACCTTATAGCATTGGGAAAGGGTGAGTGAGGTATGACCAAGGAAATGAAACAGGAGTTTACTTTGAAGATCAGTCAGGCTAATAAGACCCAAATGATCGTGATCTTATATGAAAT
>JAITWD010000307.1 GCA_031285465.1 Lachnospiraceae bacterium | reverse complement strand
AACAGAATATAAAAAGCATCCGGTTTATGGATATTCTACCTTGCGCGATGAGACATGGATTTCCGAATTGAGTAAGACCATAGTATTATACCATCACGAAAAGATGGATGGTTCAGGATTCCCACTCAAAATAAAAAATCTTCCTTTGGAAGCTCGGATTGTTGCTGTTTGTGATAGCTTTGACGAAATGATCTGTGGTATTTGCTGTGAACGGGTGAAGGTTCATGAAGCGCTGGAATATCTGAAGGTCTTTCGGGGAAAACAATTTGATGAACATGTTACCGACGTTTTTTTAGAGTTCATTGCGGTTTACCCTGTTGGTAGTTATGTATTGATCAATAGTGGCGAGACGGGAGTAGTGGTCCGGCAAAACCGTGAATTTTCCAATCGGCCGGTGATAAAGATTATAAAAGACAAAAAAGGTGATACTTTAACTATTCCGCGAGAAATCGATCTTGTTAAAGAAAAAACTGTTTTTATTGAAAAGGTATTGGACAATTAAGTAATAAATTAAGTAATATATGAAAGGACATCTTTTATGTCGCTCATATAGAAATAGAAGTATTAAACCAGGAGGTACTAATCGTGATCGATATCAGAATGTTACGCGAACAACCAGAGGTGGTTAAAGATAATATCCGCAAAAAATTTCAGGACCATAAACTTCCTTTAGTTGATGAAGTAATCCAATTAGATTTAACCAGTCGTTCCATCAAACAAGAAGCTGACGACCTGCGTGCTAATCGTAATCGGATTTCCAAAGAAATCGGAGCTTTGATGGCACAAAATAAAAAGGAAGAGGCAGAAAATAAAAAGGCAGAGGTTGCAAACAAGGCGACACTTTTATTGGAATTAGAGGAAAAGGAAAGAGAGCTTGAGGAAAAAATAACTAAAATCATGATGGTAATTCCTAATATTATCGATTCAAGTGTACCGATAGGAAAAGATGATACGGAAAACGTTGAGATTACTAAATATGGCGAGCCGGTTGTGCCCGATTTTGAAGTTCCTTACCATGCGGAGATCATGGAGGATTTTAATGGTCTTGACCTGGACAGTGCTCGTAAGGTAGCTGGTAATGGTTTTTACTACTTAATGGGTGATATTGCCCGTCTGCATTCAGCAGTGATAAGTTATGCTCGGGATTTTATGATTGAACGTGGCTTTACCTATTGTGTTCCTCCATTTATGATACGTAGCAATGTAGTTGCTGGAGTAATGAGTTTTGCGGAAATGGATGCTATGATGTATAAGATTGAAGGAGAGGATTTGTACTTGATCGGAACATCGGAGCATTCAATGATTGGTAAATATATTGATACGATCATACCTGAATCAGAACTGCCACAGACATTGACCAGCTATTCACCTTGTTTTCGGAAAGAGAAGGGTGCTCATGGTCTGGAAGAACGTGGTGTTTATCGGATCCATCAGTTTGAAAAGCAAGAGATGATAGTTGTTTGTAAGCCAGAGGAATCACATTTATGGTTTGACAAATTATGGAAAAATACGGTAGAATTATTTCGGTCATTAGATATACCAGTACGAACACTGGAATGTTGTTCCGGTGATCTGGCCGACCTAAAGGTAAAATCTTTTGACGTAGAGGCATGGTCACCACGGCAGAAGAAATATTTTGAAGTTGGTAGTTGCTCAAATCTGGGTGATGCACAGGCAAGGCGTCTAAAAATCCGGATAAATGGGGAGAGTGGTAAATACTTTGCGCATACATTAAATAATACGGTTGCAGCTCCGCCACGGATGCTGATAGCCTTCTTAGAGAATAATAGGCAGGCAGATGGTACAGTTAGGATTCCGACGGCATTACAGCCATATATGGGGGGAAAAACGGCTCTCAGCTAATTGTACATTGGCGTTTAGCAATTGATTTATTTAAAAATATGGTTTAAGGATCCTTCTTAAAAAGAAAGTGAGGTGAAATTCTTGCATAGATATATGCGGGCTATTGGTTTTAGTAAATTAACCGATCGAAATGAGTTGAAACAGCTTTTAACCGAGATTGTTTTGTCAGCAACGGCCAGAGCTTATACAAGTAACAGCGAAAAGGTTGTTTTGGCAGAGTTCAGTAAGGATTTCGCCGAAAATATCGGAATTACCGTTTGTGGAGAATTTGACGAAGAGGATAAATTTATATATGAATATTACTACCCATATATGCGTGGCTCAGCAATCAGTACCGAGGAGGACATTTCGGTTGAGCGGCATGCTTCGCAAGAATCGTATGCGGGAATTTGTGATGATATCCGCGTGGGTGTTTCTTTGATTTTTTATCTGCAAAATATGATTCCTTATGTCAAATTTCAGAATGCTGGAGAATTACCGATAAGAGGAACAACTCTGACCTTGTCAGGACTGTCACTTAGTGGTACAATAATGTTGCCCATTAGTAAAAACGAAAATGATCGTAAAAGGGTAAATCGTGCAACCTTGAATCGGGGCAATTTAATAGCAGCCGCCAGAAAGGGCGACGAAGAGGCTATAGAGAGTCTGACACTAGAGGATATGGATACCTATTCGATGATATCTAAGAAGATTCATAACGAAGATGTTTTCACGCTAGTCGATACTTACTTTATGCCTTTCGGTGTTGAGTGTGATCAATATTCAATCTTAGGAGAGATAACCGGCTGTCGGTTGGTACATAATAAACTTACCGGCGAAGGTATTTATCAATTGATGATCAGTAGTAATGATCTGCAAATGGATGTTTGTATCAATCAGACCGATTTAATCGGTGAGCCGCAGGCGGGACGTCGTTTTAAAGGAATTGTATGGATACAGGGATTTATTAATTTTCCGGAGTAAAACATATTAAAATGTCTCTGTAGCTCAGTGGATAGAGCACTCGCCTCCTAAGCGAGGGGTCGGACGTTCAAATCGTCTCAGGGACGCCAGAAAAAGTGCCGAAAACTATTCTAAGAATGGTTTTCGGCTTAATTTTTATTTTTCTTCTACAGAACTCTTTTTTAATGTATAATACTAACAACAGTTATGTTAAGGATAAGGACAGTGACGCACATGAATTATATTGTATTTGATCTGGAATGGAATCAGGGAAGTCCCGGCGGAGGTGAAGAGGTTAAGGAAATCCCTTTTGAAATAATTGATGTAGGAGCGGTTAAACTAAATTGTGAACGGCAGAAAACCGATGAGTTCAATCAATTAATTTGTCCAACGGTTTATCGAAGACTACATCATGTTACGAGCAAGATAATCCAATTGCAAATGAGTGATTTAATGAAGGGTAATTCATTCATCCAGGTAATCACTGAATTTTTAGAATGGTGCGGTGATGATTATATTTTTTGTACATGGGGATCGATGGATTTAGTGGAATTGCAACGAAATATCCGTTACTATGGACTACCGCCGATTTGGGATCGGCCGGTTCGTTATCTCGATGTTCAGAAGCTATTTAGTATCGCATATGAGGATCGAAAAATACGGCGAAGCTTAGAATTTGCCATCGATTATCTGCAGATTGCCAAGGATGTGCCTTTTCATCGGGCATTTAGTGATGCTTATTATGCCGCCAAGATTTTGCAGAGGATCCATTTATCGGTATTAGAAAACTATTCTTTTGATACTTTTATGTTACCGTTAAGTCGATCCGAAGAAATACACGTTAATTTTGAAAATTATCATAAATATATATCGGTAGAATTTGCTGACAAAGCGGAAGCCTTAAATGACAAAGAGGTTTTAAGTACTCGATGTTTTTTATGTGAAAAAACCTCGGGTGTAAAACGAAACCTAAGACGGAAGATCAAATGGTTCACCATTAATGGAAAGCATTATTTCAGTGTTTCCCACTGCTCCGAACACGGATTTGTAAAAGCCAAAATACGGGTTAAGAAGGCAGAAAATGAGGGTGTATATATTGTAAAAACGACAAAACCAATTAGTGAGTCAGAATTTATGGATCTTCAGAATAAGAAGATTCAGACCAGTCATCATAAAAAAATGCCTAAAATGAAGAGTAATAAAAATAAGAAAAAATGAATCGGTCAAAAATCACGGAATCGGTTAGTCCGGCGCCTTTTTCGGAGGATCACACGCCTTCGCGATCTACGCCGGTTAAACTGATAATTGATTATGAAAGCGCGAATTACAAAGAATAAAATTATCAGAGCTGCCACACCAAGCAAAATCAATATAACATTGATTATATTGACAAAAATAACCTTTCCGGCATCTGCTTCGCTGGTAACATCCTCGGTAGGCAGATGAGGATCGAAATCATAGGTTGAGCGGCTATCGGTAGCAAAATCAATAGTTGCCTGCCCGACAAAAGCGCCATGATAATAATAGTTTATCTCGGCAACCGACTGTGCATTTTCATCCTGATAGGATATATCAGAGGCCAAATCAGCAAATTCAATCGTTTTTGGTAGAATAACATAGCTACTGCTATTTAAGTTAAGCAATGGACTGGAATCGCCGAATACATCATTACCGGTTTGAAAAAAACTGGAATTTTCTATATTATAGCGGGTTTCATGCTCAGCGACATTAGCGGTCTGAAAATTGCTGAAACCATAATCAAATAATTTCACAGTGTCGTTAAATTGTTCTGGTGACTCTTCTTTGAGAATGACACAGATCAGCTTCATATTATTCTCTTCTGCACAGGTAACAAGCGTTTGTCGTGCTGTACTTGTATATCCGGTTTTTCCACCGATAATATTCTCGTATTCAATTTCTCCATTAACCAGTCGATGTTTATTACGCTTAATAAAATCGTCCGGTTGGGTCGGGGTTGGCATGAAATGATAGGAGTCGGTATTGGCGACCTTGCTTAATAATTCATTCTGGAAAAAAGCACTGGCGATGAGTGCGAGGTCATAAGCAGTGGTGTAATGATCATCATCATGTAAACCATGAGCGTTAGTAAAATTAGTATTCTTACAGCCTAATTCGCGGGCTTTTTCAGTCATCATTATGGCAAATTCATCCATTGAGCCACCGACATATTCAGCCACTGCATTGGCAACTTCATTGGCCGAACCGATCAGGATACCATACAGAGCCTCCTCCAATGATAAGGATTGACCAACATCCATACCAATATTAGAGCTGTCCCACTCCAGACCAAAGACCGCATCATTAGAAAAGGGGATCATGTCATTCAGACTGGCATGTTCCACGGCCAGAAGACAGGTCATCAGTTTAGTGGTCGAGGCGGGGAACAGTGGCTGGTCAATATTTTTTGCATATAAAATCACACCGGTATTGGCATCCATGAGAATGGCAGCTTCGGCACCAATGGCCGGACCGGGGGGCCAGTTTTCTATGCTGTTGGTTTCAATCGGTATTAGTTTACGCGCTTCGGCCTCATTCTGCAATTCTTCGAGGGAAGCGGCATTTACCGGTAGTAAAGTGGAAAAAAATGAATGTATAGTAACTAAAAAAATCAAAATAAAAGCCTTTTTTTTCGAGAAGAACATATATAACTCCTTAATCAAGAAATCTTTGAATTATCGGTTCGAATAATAATAAACAGGTATATCCATTATCATACACTATTTTCTGTGAAAATTGAAATAGTTTATTCTTAAAAAGGTTAGCAGTTTGACATTATCGATCGGAACGGTTAGAATTATAAAGGCTCTTGATATTTATTAGTATAGAGCTATAAAGGTGAAGTATAAGGGGTGTATATGCGCTTAAGAAATGTAACCGGATCAGAGCAAATAATTGCTAAAAGTAATTATGTCTGTTGCCAACCGGAACAGCTACGAGGAAAATGGTATAGTTTTTTTCAAAATGAGAATCCTATTCATATCGAAATAGGTATGGGTAAAGGAAAATTTATTACTAAGATGGCAAAACTAAATCCATCGATAAACTACATTGGAATAGAAAAATATTCAAGCGTCCTTTATCGGGCAGTCCAGAAGATCGATAAAGATGAGCAGTCATCGGTGGTAGCTGTCAAAGATGATAATGACGGTCATAAGCGGCGCGAGTATCCCAATCTTGTATTTATATGTATGGATGCCCGAGAGATAACAGCAGTCTTTGACGAAGGGGAGGTTAAGCGGATTTATTTAAATTTTTCCGATCCCTGGCCCAAAGATCGACACGCTAAAAGGCGATTACCCTCACGCGAATTTATTGGACTATATGATAAAATATTGTCCGCTGACGGGCGACTGGAATTTAAGACCGATAATGAGGGATTATTTCGTTTTGCTATGGATGAGGTTACACCGGCAGGATGGCAGACCGATCAGGTCACGTGGGACTTACATCATGATCCAATAATGGTCGAAGCTAATGTGATGACCGAATATGAAGAAAAGTTTGCCGCAAAGGGTAACCCGATTTACAAATATATTATTTCACGCTAATTAGGAATTGGAGGAAAATTAAGATGGAAGCTATGGAACTGACAATCAATGAGGATAATTTTGAAAAAGAAGTTTTGCAAAGTGATTTACCTGTATTGGTAGATTTCTATGCTGATTGGTGTGGACCATGTAAAATGATGGCACCGGTGGTCTCTGCTTTGGCGGGAGAATATAATGGCCGATGTAAAGTAGGTAAGTGTAATATTGATGAAGAAATGAATCTGGCGGGAGAATATCGGGTTATGTCGATCCCGACGATCATAATTTTTAAAAATGGCAAGCCAGTCGAGACGGTTGTGGGTTCGGTTGCCAAAAATGAGTTAACGGCAAAGCTTGAACAGGCGTTACGCTGAGCTGGGATGTGATTATGAGAATAAGAGTGTCGTTTGCGCAAGGGAAATAGAAAGTGGAAGATAATGATGAATGGTCTATTTGGATTGCTTACTACCGAAGGGTATAAGCGTATTTTGCTCGCCACCCAAAAGGAAAATGCGGTGGTGAGATTTTATCAGCGGCTTGTTTTATGGAACAATACATAAAAAAGACATTGACAAGTTGATATAAAAATTGTATTATGAACATTGTCACCACTATGTCTTTGTGCATATAATATTGGTAGCGAAGTGTGGCTCAGCTTGGTAGAGCGCTGCGTTCGGGACGCAGAGGTCGCAGGTTCAAATCCTGTCACTTCGATTTTCTTCAGTGGATAGGCTTTTGTTATTATTTTAATCATAAAATGTGGTAGATGACAGGCATGGAATACTGAAAAAGTGAATTTGTGTTCTGGAAGCACTCTGTGAAGGAGTGTTTTTTTGTTTATCTCTTTTAGTAAATAATCTTTATCCTAGTCCCAAAATTAAGAATCATTTAAGGTACAAATCGGTCATAAATATTGAAGCAACCGATAAAATAAGGTATAATGAACCGAAAACAATTTGTTAGGAGGTCCCGATAGATGAGAGATTTTATTATATCTACTGAAAGCAATGCCGATTTAACCGAAGATTTTATTAGCAGCAATGATATTTGTGTTATACCTCATTACTACACAATAGAAGAGCAGGTTTATGGCGAAGAGCAGGTGCTTACCGATAGAGAATTTTATGATGCAATGCGAATGGGCAAATCGGTCGCGACGATGGCGAGCAATCCTGCCGTGATCCAGGACAAATTTACCCGTTATGCCAAAGAGGGCAAGGATGTTTTGCATATTAGCTTTTCTTCTGAATTAAGTGGCGGATGTGGTAACGTGATCATGGCCGCCAATGAAGTAATGGAAGAATATCCGGATATGCAAATAGTTGTGGTCGATACCCTGTCGGCTTCGCTAGGTGAAATGCTGATGATCGTTAAAGCTTTAGAATTAAAGAAGGCGGGGAAAAGCATTGATGAAACCAAGGAATTGCTGGAGCGGCTAATCCCCCATATCTGTGTTCAGTTTACGGTAGATGATCTGAATCATCTCTATCGTGGTGGACGGTTGTCTAAGACATCGGCTTTGATTGGGACAATGATGGATGTCAAACCTATTCTTCACATCAATATGGATGGTAAGCTGGTGGCTTTAAGCAAAACCCGTGGTCGGAAAAAGTCGATGAATACCATGATCAACAATATGATTGAACGATTGGGAGAATGGAAGGATAAGCAGCTATTCATAGGTATTTTGCATGGCGATTGTGAACAGGATGCCGGATACTTAGAGCAACTGATCAGGGAAAAACTAGGTGATGTAAAGATTGTTACGCAAACGGTTGGACCTAGCATTGGAGCTCATTCTGGTCCGGGGACACTGGGTTTGGTTTTTATGGGTGATTACCGATAACAGTTTGGAAATGAGAAAGGTAACTGATGAAAAAAAATGAGGATGTCAATCAAGAAGATTCCGACTTTTTATTGGAAAAAATCAAGCAAAGACCGTTAAATCGTAAAAAACTGTTACGCCGGACCTTAATAACTGCTTTAATGGCGGTTCTGTTTGGGACGATTGCGTGTGTAACCTTTCTTTTATTGGAACCGGTGATCAATAATCGGTTATATCCACAAGAGGAGCCCCCGTTGATCGATCTGACCGAGGAAATTATGGTTGATGAACGTGAGGAAATCGGCCCTGAGGACATGATAGTTAATGAGGAACAGATGCAGGCGGAAAATACTGAACCGGCAACGGCATTGATGGACGAAGAGTTTTTGCAGGCGATGATCAATGCAACCATGTCAATGCAGACAGCCGATACCGAGGATTTTGTTTCTATGGTCAATGCTATGATGACCATAGCCCGTGATGCAGAGCGGGCTATGGTTACGGTAACCGCGGTTAATTCAGATGTTGATATTTTTAATAATGCTTTTGAAAGTAGGGCGCAGACCTCCGGCGTGATCGTCGGTGATAATGGTATTAATTATATGGTTCTGACAAAACCGGAAGCGATTGAGGGAATTGAAAGCGCAGAAGCTATTATGGTTACCTTTATCGATGGGAAACAGCATCAGTCAGAGTTATTGCTTCAGAATGATGCCACCGGTTTTGCTATTCTGGTGGTTTCACAGGAAACAATGACCACCGAAACGAAGCAGGCGATTAAGGTGATCGAATTGGGAAGTTCAGCATCGGTTTCAATGACCGGTTCTCCAATAATTGCCCTAGGCGATGTGTTTGGGAGTATGGGGTCAATCTGTCCGGGCTTCGTTACTTCAACTAACGGGCGGATTGACTTGGAAGATGCTTTTTATAAGCAGATAACCACCAATATTTCCGGGAGCAGCAATGCAACAGGTATTCTGATCAATATGCAGGGACAAGCCATCGGGATCATTGATAATAGCTACAATAATAATGAAATCAGAAACATTGTCAGTGCGGTTGGTATTTCCGAATTACGGCAATTGATCCAAAGTCTCTCCAATAATATCGAAAAGTCCTATGCCGGTATTTATGGAATGGATGTGACGCCCGAGGTTAATGAATTACAAGGGGTGCCTTTGGGGGTTTATGTAACGGAGATTTCGATGGATTCACCGGCAATGGCAGCGGGCATCCAGAGTGGTGATGTGATTATTAAATCGGCTAATAAGGATATCCGAACCTATCGGGATTTTATAAATACGCTCTTTACCTTGTCTCCGGAGGAAGAGGTTCTTTTAACGGTTATGCGACAAGGACCGGAAGGTTATCGGGAAGTGGAATTGACGATAACCATGGGTCATAGTAGTCAGGGCAACTAAGATTAAAAAACTAAGAATCTATAAAAAAGTACACCGAATAAACATATAAAAAGGTAAGGAACAGGGAGCAGAATGAAATATCTTAAAGAGTATAGTGATGGTGATCGGGTTTTTGACATTTATTTATGTAAATATAAGGCATCGGCAGTAACCAAGAATGGTAAGGCATATGAAAATGTGATCCTTCAAGATAAAACGGGAACACTGGATGCAAAGATATGGGATCCCAATAGTGCAGGGATCGGTGAGTTTGATGTGTTGGATTACATTGAGGTATATGGTGATATAACCAGCTTTCAGGGGGCGCAGCAGGTCAATGTTAAACGGGTTCGGGTATGTCGGGAGGGCGAGTATGATCCCGGTGACTATCTGCCGATCAGTCAATATAATATTGATGAGATGTACGGGGAATTGACCGGGTATATCGAACGATTGGATAATCAGTATTTGAAGGAATTGCTAAAAGGGTTATTTTTACAGGATGAGGCTTTTAAAGCGGCATTTAAACAATCATCGGCGGCCAAAAGTATTCATCATGGTTTTGTCGGCGGATTGTTGCAGCATACGTTAAGCGTGACGAGATTGTGCGAATATTACTGTGGTGTTTTTCCACGGCTTAAGAAGGATTTACTTATAAGTGCCGCCCTCTGTCATGACATCGGAAAGGTCAGAGAGTTGTCCCTTTTTCCGCTCAATGACTATACTGATGAAGGACAGTTTTTGGGGCATATTGTGATCGGATGTGAGATGTTGGGAGAACGGATGCGGGCGATCGAGGGTTTTCCGACGATGTTGGCAGCAGAGCTCAAACATTGTATTTTGGCCCATCATGGGGAATACGAGTATGGATCGCCTAAGAAGCCGGCGATCATGGAAGCGGTGGCACTTAATTTTGCCGACAATACCGATGCTAAGCTACAGACCTTTACCGAAATCCTCGATGGGAGTGATGATACGGGCTGGTTAGGCTATAATCGTTTGTTTGAGAGTAATTTAAGAGCGACGAAAGGTTAAGGGGATCGGTGTGGTAAAAGGTGCACTTAATAAAAATGATGTGGTAACGGTTACCATTGAAGATATGGGGCATGACGGTGAGGGGATCGGAAAGGCAGACGGTTATGCACTATTTGTAAAGGATGCTGTAATTGGGGATGTGGTGGAGGTATCCATCATGAAAGCGAAAAAGAATTATGCGTATGCTAAACTTAAGAAGGTGGTAACACCTTCTTCTTTTCGTATCACACCACGTTGTGCCTTTCACCGGCAGTGCGGAGGGTGTCAGCTCCAGGTTTTATCGTATGAACGACAGCTATCCTTTAAGCAGGATAAAATCCGTAATAATCTGATCCGCCTGGGGGGATTTGAAGCCGATGTGGTAACACGGGTGATGGATGAGATGGTGGGGATGGATTTAGCTGGGACGGTAGATCTGACTGGCACAAAAGGCTCGGTGAGCACGAAAGACCCGGTGAGTACAGAAGATCAGGCGGGAGCATTTCGTTATCGAAATAAAGCGCAGTATCCGGTGGGTACCGATAAGGAGGGGAATCCAATCTGCGGGTTTTTCGCGGGTAGAACCCATGATATTATTGCCAATACCGATTGTTGCTTGGGCGTGGTGGAAAATCAGGAGATATTGGAAATTATTTTGTCTTATATGAAAGCCAATAAGGTGTCGGCATACGATGAAAATACCGATCGCGGATTGATAAGACATATTTTGATACGAAAGGGATTTGCCAGCGGAGAATTGATGGTATGTCTGGTGGTTAATTGTGAGGGGATAAAGCGGGGGCTGGGAACCGCTTTACCTAATATAACCAGATTAGTAGAGGCGCTTTGTGCGGTACCGGGGATGACCAGTATTGCGGTTAATGGTAACGCGGCACAAACCAACGTGATCATGGGCAAGGAGGTCGTGACGCTGTGGGGTCGGGATACTATCGCCGATGTTTTACATGAGCGGGATCCCCAGAAAGGATTTGCACTGACGGGAAGAGGGGTGGATTTTTGGATATCACCGCTTTCCTTTTATCAGATCAATCCGGTGCAGACCGAGAAGCTTTATAGTCTGGTACTCGAATATGCCGGACTGACCGGCGGAGAGACGGTATGGGATCTGTATTGTGGTATTGGGACAATATCGCTGTTTCTCGCCAACCGTGCCGGCAAGGTTTATGGTGTGGAGAGTGTTCCAGAGGCAATTCGGGACGCACAGATCAATGCAGCAAATAATGGGATCAGCAATGTTGAGTTCCTGGTGGGCAAGGCGGAGGAGGTCTTGATTGAGAAGTATGAACAGGAGGGGATTTCGGCCGATGTGATCGTGGTCGATCCGCCCCGCAAGGGCTGCGATGAGGTGGTACTTAAGACCATGCTTCGGATACAGCCGGAGCGGATCGTTTATGTGAGTTGTGATAGCGCCACCCTGGCAAGGGATTTGAAGGTATTGTGTGACGGGGGATATGAATTGAGAAAGGTTCGGGGGGTGGACCAGTTTGGGCAGACGGTGCATGTGGAGACGGTGGTGTTGCTGGAGCGGAAAGGCTAGGAAATCAAAGGGTTCCGGGGATTTTGGCAGGATATGTGGGTGTGCTTTTGTGACTGATAGGAGTGAAATATATTTCCAGTTACCGTGATGGGGTAAGGAAAATAAATGTTTTGGCAAAAGGGATATGATGTATTTTCGGTGGATCTTGATTTATTATAGAAAGAGAGGATTCTATGGACGAAGAAATAATAGAAATACCATTGTTAAATAATATTTCAGATGCGTTATCAGTGGTTAATTGTGAATTGCAATCTTACTGCGATTTGCTTCATGATGAAAAAGTTCATTATCCATATTCGTTGAAACAAGCGATAATAAATTTATCTAATTGTCTAGAGTTACTTATTAAGTATAGATTATTAGTCGAACATTGGGGCTTTATTTTCGATGACGTGAATAAAGCAAAAGCAATCAGCTTAGACTCTGGGGATTTTATAAGTGTTAGTTTCAATAAAGGTATAGAACGGCTGAGAAATATTTGTAATATAGACACAGACAGATATTTTTATATTCTAGAGAATTGTTCAAGTTAAGAAATAAATTGGTGCATTACACCCTTAATGATAGTTTACATGTTATTTTGAATATTATCGATGGCTCTATTAGAGAGATATTTGATTTTGTTAATAATGAAATTATTAGCCATATTGATAATGATAGTGCTTCTAAAGATATTTTGAATGATTTGAATGAGCTTTTGGATATTAACAAGAATATGAATTCTCTTTTGAAAGATTTTAATACATAATGGATAAGAGGAGATGAAGATATTTATGGAACAAAAATTTTATGAAGAAATAAAAAGAATTTTATCAGAAGCTAGACATAAAGTCTATCAAACTGCCAATTTTGCAATGGTAGAAGCTTACTGGAATATTGGAAGAAGTATTGTGGAGCAGCAAGATGGTGAAGATAGATCAGAATATGGAAGCGGTCTAATAAAAGAATTATCAAAACAGATGACGAAAGATTTTGGTAAAGGATTTACTTCTACTAATTTAAAATATATGAGACAGTTTTATTTGACATTTCCAAATAGTCACGCGTTGCGTGGCGAATTGAGTTGGACTCATTATCGTTCGCTTATGAAAGTCGAAAATGAAAATGCCAGGCTTTTTTATCTTGAAGAAGCGATTAAATCTAATTGGAGCACAAGACAATTAGAGCGACAAATTAATTCTTTTTTTTATGAAAGATTACTGTCTAGTCAGAATAAAGAAAAAGTAACTGATGAGATAAAAATGCTTGAACCAGCAAAATTACCAGAGGATATTATACGTGATCCGTATATACTGGAGTTTCTTGGATTAAATTCTAACGATGATTTTTATGAAAGTGATTTAGAACAAGCTCTTATCACACATCTTCAGAAATTTTTGCTTGAACTTGGTAGGGGGTTTTCGTTTGTTGCCAGACAGAAAAGAATAACCTTTGATGGACGCCACTTTAGAATTGATCTTGTTTTTTATAACTATATCTTAAAATGTTTTGTTCTGATAGATTTGAAAATTGGGGATTTGACACATCAGGATTTAGGACAAATGCAAATGTACGTCCATTATTATGAACGAGAGATGATGAATGAAGGAGATAATCCACCGATAGGAATTGTATTGTGCGCTGATAGAAGTGAGTCAATAGTTAAATATACACTCCCAGAAAATGAAACACAGATTTTTGCGTCTAAGTATAAGTTATATCTTCCAAGTGAAGAGGAGCTATTGCAAGAGCTAAAAAAAGAATATGATGTATTAGAAGCAAGTAGAGAAGAAGAATAGTTTTGAGAAATTGGATGTTTCTGCACCGGGGGGTGAAAAAATGTGTGTTAATCAGGATAAATTACACTTTATTGCGAAATGTACAACTTTTGCCATGTAGTATAAAATTCACCGTTCACCGCATGTGGAGACGGTGGTGTTGCTGGAGCGGAAAGGCTAGGAAATCAAAGGATTGTGGGGGTTTGATGGGTGGAAAAAATGGAAAGAATTGTCTTAACAACAATGTGTGCTATTATAAATGGTAATGGCGAATGGGTATTCATAAACCGAAAAAAAAGTTGGAATGGGATTGCCCTGCCTGGAGGACATATTGAAGGTTGTGAAAGTATTACGGATTGTGTGATACGTGAGATTAAAGAGGAGACAGATCTTGATTTAACAGAAGTTTGTTTCAAGGGTATTACGCATTTTTATAATAAAGCCGAAAAGGAAAGATATATAGTCTTTAACTTTATATCCAATTCATTTGCTGGAAAATTAAAGGAAGAATGTGATGAAGGTCAACTTTTTTGGAGTAAACCAGATGAAGTTGATGTGAATAGCCTTGCAGAGGGGATGTCTGAACGGTTTGAATTATTTAAACGGGACAACTGCATAGAAATGTTTGCGGAGTGGGATGGTGTTCTAGGTCGTATTACAACCAAAATGAATCGGTTGTAATTGTAAAGGAGCAAATCTTATGGGAAAAGTATTTTACATAAATAAATCTGTGGCCTTTAGTTGAGTTGCCTCAATTGCGCGATCTGCCTGCGAAGGTCTTCGGCATTTTCCTGTTCCGACTTTGTAGGGTCTTCTAGTTCATAGTATTGACAAGGTAATAGAGAGCATTTACCGCAATGAGGAAGCTTCTTACGATTGATACAACAATCATAAATATTACAAATATTCCCACCCGTATATTCAAGCCAATAAACTCTGCCTTTAATTTCAGGGCAGCCTTTGCAATCATCCGGAAAGGATTGGCATTCGGAACATTTTACACCACAGCAACTAATAATTGTATCCATTCTATCTCCCATGAATTTCGCAGATTTCCACCTCTTCGGCAATCTGAATAATATTATTGTCAGTATTCTCTAAAAAAACATCGCCTCGGCAATCCGCTTCCCATTTATATAGTCAGTTATACATATGCCTGTAGTATACACTGAAATAAATATCATAACAAGTAATAAAACTTATAAAATTATCAATAGGAAAGGCAGGATTGTTATTATGAAACGTAGCGAAATTAACCAGATAATTAAAGAAGCGATCAGCTTTACCGAGCAGTTTTCCTTTGCATTGCCGCCGTTTGCCGCCTGGACGCCCAAAGAGTGGCAGACCAAAGGTGCCGAATGTAATGAAATACGCGATAATATGTTAGGATGGGATATCACCGACTATGGACTGTCAAAATTTAACGAGGTCGGGTTGGTACTGGTAACCATTCGGAATGGTAATCAGCACAACACTAAATACGCAAAACCCTATGCGGAAAAATTGCTTATCAGCCGTGAAAATCAGGTATGCCCTATGCATTTTCATTGGAGCAAAATGGAGGACATTATCAACCGTGGCGGTGGCATAATGATCATGAAGGTGTATAATGCCGCTGCTGATGAGTCACTGGCGGACACTTATGTGACCATTGTCTGTGATGGCGTGCAGGTTACCGTACCAGCAGGAACCGAGTTAGAGGTTCCGGTAGGCGCGAGTGTAACCCTGCCACCACGTTTGTATCACGCATTCTGGGCAAAAGAAGGGTATGGTCCGGTGCTTATCGGCGAGGTCAGCCAATGTAACGACGATAATACCGACAACCGTTTTCATGAGCCGATGGGTCGTTTTCCTGCCATTGAGGAAGACGAAGCGCCATTCCGTCTGCTTTGCAACGAGTATCCAATGGCATAGCAATTGAAAAGAAATTTTAAAATAATGGAAAAAACGGTAGGCGATCGCATAGGAGAAGAGTTATGGGTGTAGATGTAGTAGCACTTGGAGAATTATTGATCGATTTTACAGAAAACGGTATATCACAGCAAGGCAATTCTTTATTTGAAGCCAACCCCGGCGGTGCACCGGGCAATGTGCTTGCCATGCTGGCACAACTTTCGTGTAGCACGGCTTTTATTGGTAAGGTGGGCGATGATATGTTTGGTGAACTTTTAATAAAGACCTTGAACGAATGCGGTATTAACGCTGACGGTGTGGAAAAGGATGCGGCCACCAACACCACCCTCGCCTTTGTGAAAAATGGCGTAAATGGTGAGCGGACCTTCTCTTTTTTCCGGAATCCGGGTGCTGATACCCGACTTTCGATCGCCGATATCGACGCCGATAGGGTAAAGAGTGCAAAATGCTTTCATTTCGGCAGTCTCTCGCTAACCCACCAGCCGGCATGTGGTGCCACTAAATATGCCGTGTCAATGGCGAAAGAGGCGGGAGTGCTGGTTTCCTTCGACCCTAACCTGCGCCCACTCTTATGGCAAAGCCTTGATGTCGCCAAAGAACAGATTGCCTGGGGAGCGTCGATGTGCGATGTGATAAAAATGTCAGACGATGAGCTTTTGTTTTTGACTAAGACTACCGATGTAAGCACAGGTGTCGCCCACTTTAAGCAAATGTTCCCCAATGTCACGCTTATTTTTGTGACCAAGGGAGAGCAGGGCTCCGAGGCTTTCTATGGCGATCTTCATGCAACCTGTCCGGCACTTAAAGTAGATGCGGTCGATACGACCGGCGCCGGCGATACCTTCTACGCGTGTTGCCTTTCCTTCTGCGTACAAAAGGGGATCTGCTTTGAAAATGAGCAGCAGTTGGTTTCGGTACTGCGTTTTGCAAATACCGCCGCCGCGCTGGTAACACAAAAGCGTGGCGCGATCCGTTCGATGCCGACAAGAAAAGAAATTGAAGAGGCGATGATATAAAAGGCATAGTCACTGATATACAGCGCTTTTTACTGCATGACGGCACCGGAATACGCACCAACGTATTCTTAAAAGGTTGCAATATGGCATGTTGGTGGTACCATAATCCCGAAACCATTAAGCAGGAGTCGCAACCCCTTTTTATGCCTGGAATTGTATTGATTGCGGTCGGTGTGATCAATGCGTCTCCTCAAGCCACCATTGAATTTGCCGTGGCGGCAAGCTGTTTGAAGCATTCCATTGAGGGCGATTTTAACCATGTAAGCGTGGCAGAGGTGAAAAAACTTGCCGAAGGTGATGGCTCCGGACGGGTGCAGCGATAGGTCATTCTGCCTACACGGTCGCTTTTTTGCCCGGAGGGCAGGTACTTATCATAAACCGCCTGCATCGCAAAATATAGGTCATCTTGTGGCAACGTCGGGTGATTCCTAAATAATGCGAGGGTGCCCCCTTTTTTAAGAGCCGATGGGTTTTGGGGTAGCCGATTTCCGCTGGTATCCAGTGAAAAGTAGTTGCGGAGTATACCAGATCGAAGCATTGGTCATACAGAGAAATGGTTTCGAAGGCGGCAGCATCTTCATTTAAAGATGATCGCAACTTTGTAAAAAGGGTAACCAGCGAAGCGAACTACATGATAGTCTTATATCAGGACATGCGCATGATCCCAGACAAAATCAAAAACACAAAACAAAGGAGAAATAAAATTATGGCAAAAGGTTACTATCCAGTACATATGCACGGATGTGCAAGCGGGGTCATTCCCGGACCGGTGATCGGTGAAAATGGCAATTGGTTTATCGGCAACGAAGATACCGAAGTAAAAGCGGCAGGTGAGCAGGGTGTGCCCGGACCGGCTGGTGCACAGGGACCGCAAGGTATTGCTGGACCACAGGGTATCCAGGGTGATCCCGGTGTTAACGGTAATGCGGGACCACAAGGACCACAGGGACCAAAGGGTGACCCGGGTGACTTGAATTCCTCATCGCTACTTGTCCGTCCCGACCGGTGGGTACCCGGAGAAGAATATGATTTCGGTCAGGGTCTTTATGGCCAGCGATTTACGGGAATTGTAACGGCACAAGTGAACATTCAAGATAAGCAGTCCCTTATTTACTTGGGAACTAATGGGGATATTTCCACTTATGATGGATGGTGGAACAATGGTTCCGTTAAGCAAATGGTCGGTGCTGATTCGATAGATGGCGCACAGCGTGCAGGTATGCATATTGCTACTGATTATACTCTGCGCTTTACTACCATTTCGAGTTTTGCCCGAAACAATGCATCATATGATATCTGGGTAAAATATGTTAAATAGTACTGAATAACACTAATATGTGCGGGCGACCAGTCATAATTTGGCTGGTCGCCCGTCTATAATACAAAGACTCAGCGGGTAGCTTATTTTTATTGTTTAAAAGGAATGTCACCCCAGGTCCACCGCATTTACTTTACTCACTCGCGAAAAGAACTCTTTCTAAGAAAGATTAGTCCCAACCGGAAAGTTTTCGTAAATTTTTCAGACTCATGCCAACATAAGCTTGTTTTTTCATCACAAGTTATTTCACCTAAAACGATTTGATCATCGTTTGAAGAATCCAGCGCATCTTTTTTGTCATATTTTATGTGACTATTTTACATTTGTATAATAACTTAATGCGGTTGACTGCATTATTTTTGAAAAAGTAAATGCGGTGACCATGATTCTGCCTACAGAACAGCTATCCAATTTTGGAAATGTATGCTACAATATTTATGCGTAAATAATTATCTATAATGATTGGGGTGTCAAAAGGTCAGTGACCTTTGATATAAATTTGTACCTTGAAAATTTAACACGATATTCAAAAACATGGTA